>CAJTYK010000005.1 GCA_910584285.1 uncultured Oscillospiraceae bacterium | reverse complement strand
CGCCCCGCACCGTGAGGATGCCCTGGGCGGCCTTCATGCCCTCGATGTCCTCGGGAGAGGTCTCCAGCCGAACCAGCACCACCTTCTCACCTCGGGCAGCCCACTCCTTGGCCTCCTCGGCAGAGAAAACGATGCGGCCGGAGGCGGCGCCGGGGGAGGCGCCCAGGGCGCCGGCCAGCATGGGGGCTTCCTTCAGGGCGGCACCGTCAAACTGGGGGTGGAGCAGGGTGTCCAGAGAGCGGGGCTCGATCATAGCCACTGCCTTCTTCTCGTCGATCATGCCCTCGTCCACCAGGTCGCAGGCGATTTTCAGGGCGGCGGCGGGGGTGCGCTTGCCGTTGCGGGTCTGGAGCATATACAGCTTGCCGTGCTCCACGGTAAACTCCATGTCTTGCATATCACGGTAGTGATCCTCCAAGGTCTTGCACACCTGCTCAAACTGGGCAAAGGCCTCGGGGAACTTGTCCGCCATTTCACTGATGGGCATGGGGGTGCGCACGCCGGCCACCACGTCCTCGCCCTGGGCGTTGGTCAGGAACTCGCCGAACAGCTTCTTCTCGCCGGTGGCGGGGTTGCGGGTGAAGGCCACGCCGGTGCCGCAGTCGTCGCCCATGTTGCCGAAGGCCATGGACTGGACGTTGACGGCGGTGCCCCAGGAGTAGGGGATGTCGTTGTCCCGGCGGTAGACGTTGGCGCGGGGGTTGTCCCAGGAGCGGAACACGGCCTTGATGGCGCCCATCAGCTGCTCCTTGGGGTCGGCGGGGAAGTCGGCGCCAATTTTATCCTTATATTCCGCCTTAAACTGGCCGGCCAGCTCCTTCAGATCGTCAGCGGTGAGCTCCACGTCCTGGGTGACGCCCTTCTTCTCCTTCATCTGGTCGATGAGCTGCTCGAAGTACTTCTTGCCCACCTCCATCACCACGTCGGAGTACATCTGGATGAACCGGCGGTAGCAGTCCCAGGCCCAGCGGGGGTTGCCGGACTTGGCGGACAGTACCGCCACCACGTCCTCATTCAGGCCCAGATTCAGGATGGTGTCCATCATACCGGGCATGGAGGCCCGGGCACCGGAGCGGACGGAGACAAGCAGGGGGTTCTCCTGATCGCCGAACTTCTTGCCGGTGATGGACTCCAGCTTGTCGATATACTCCATGATCTCAGCCTGGATGTCATCGCCGATTTTGCGCCCGTCGTCATAGTACCGGGTGCAGGCCTCGGTGGTGATGGTGAAGCCCTGGGGGACGGGCAGGCCGATGTTGGTCATCTCTGCCAGATTCGCCCCTTTGCCGCCCAGAAGCTCCCGCATATTGGCGTTGCCCTCTGAGAACAGGTAGACGTACTTGTGATCCATTGAGACATACCTCCAAAAATTGAACTTCAATGATGTGAAATGAAAGATTCTCTGCAAATTGCTCTACTATTGTAAACAGGGTATCCGGGATTGTCAAGTAGAAGGAGGCCGGAATTTTATTGTTTTTCACCAGGAAACAATGTTTTTTGCCCGGGATCCCAGTATTTGGGGACGTGCACCACCCTGTGGGGCAGACAAGCCCAAGTGTGAAATTTTACAAAAAGCAGGAATCCAAGGAGTCTAAACCTGATTTATGAGCTGAAATTTTGCATGAGCGCAGAAATTCGTTGACAAAAACGGCCTTTATGGTATACTGAACTCATATTTTGGGAGGCGGACGACGTTTCGGGGCCAATGGCTGGAGCGCCGCCTCCCGGTTTGGGGCAAGCGCCCCGCCGGGGCCGCCCGGGAAAGGGGAAAGGAACATGGGATATACCAAAGAGGACATCATCCGCATTGTGCGGGAGGAGGATGTAAAATTTATCCGGATGCAGTTTACGGATATCTTCGGCCAGCTGAAGAACGTGGCCATCACCGCCTCCCAGGTGGAACGGGCGGTGAACAACGAGATCATGCTGGACGGCTCCTCCATTGAGGGGTTTGTCCGCATCAATGAGTCCGATCAGTACCTGTACCCTGACCTGAACAGCTTTGTCATCTTCCCCTGGGAACCCCAAGAGGCCAAGGTGGCCCGGCTCATCTGCGACGTGCATAATCCGGACGGCTCCTCCTTTGTGGGAGATCCCCGAGGCGTGCTGGAACGGGTGCTGGAACGGGCCCGGGCCATGGGCTACGACACCTTTAACGTGGGTCCGGAGGCGGAGTTCTTCCTGTTCCAGACCGACGAGGAGGGCAAGCCCACCACCAAAACCAACGACGAAGCGGGTTATTTCGACTTGGGTCCTCTGGATCACGGCGAGCCCACCCGGCGGCGGATCTGCCTGGCCCTGGAGCAGATGGGCTATGAGATCGAGGCGTCCCATCATGAGGTGGCCCCGGGCCAGCACGAGATCGATTTCAAGTACGCCCCCGCCCTGGAGTGCGCCGATAAGATCATGACCTTTAAGCTGGCGGTGAAAACCATCGCTCAGCGGGACAACCTCCACGCCACCTTCATGCCCAAACCCATCTACGGTCTGGCCGGAAACGGGATGCACACCAATATGTCCCTGTATCGGGACGGGAAGAACGTGTTTTTCGACGAGAAGGGGGAGAAGGGGCTGTCCCGGGAGTGCTACGCCTTCATCGCGGGCATACTTCGCCACATGAAGGGGATGTGCGCCATCACCAACCCGCTGGTCAACTCCTACAAGCGGCTGGTTCCCGGCTACGAGGCCCCCTGTTACATGGCCTGGTCTGCCTCCAACCGCTCCACCCTGATCCGCATTCCGGCCAGCCGGGGGCAGTCCACCCGGGTGGAGCTGCGCTGCCCCGATCCGGCCTGCAACCCCTATCTGTCCCTGGCCGTGTGCCTGGCGGCAGGGCTGGACGGCATCGCCAAGGGCATGACCCCGCCCCCGGAGGTGACGGAGAATATCTTCGCCATGACCCCGGCCACCCGGAAGCGCAGGGGAGTGGAGGCCCTGCCCGGTTCCCTGGAGGAGGCTCTCACCGCCATGCGGAAGGACAAGCTGGTGATGGCTACCCTGGGCCAGCACGTGTCCAGCCAGTATATCGCCGGCAAGGAGGCGGAGTGGCGGGAATACTGCACCCGCGTGTCCTCCTGGGAGCGGGATAAGTACATCATCAACTATTGATCCGGGGAGATTCATATCGGGACAATCCAGGCGCATACGCTCCCCTGTAAGGAGGGGAGCGTATGCGCTTTACAAAAATGCACGGCCTGGGCAACGACTATATCTTCCTCAACTGCATGGAGGGGATGCCGGAGGATCCGGGGGGGCTGTCCCGCCGGCTGTCCAACCGCCACTTCGGGGTGGGCGGGGACGGGATCATCTGCGTCTGCCCGTCCCGGCGGGCGGACTTCCGGATGCGGATGTTCAACGCCGACGGCTCCGAAGGGGCCATGTGCGGCAACGGCATCCGGTGCTTCGGGAAATACGTCTACGACAAGCGGCTAACAGATCGGGCCCACCTCACCATAGAGACGGCAGCGGGGGATCGGGAGCTGGCCCTGCTGATCGGCTGCGGGACGGTGACCGGGGCGGTGGCGGGCATGGGCATACCGGAGCTGGGCGAGCCCATCACAATTGCCATAAAGGGAAACTCCTATACAGTCTATCCGGTGTCCATGGGCAATCCCCACGGGGTGATTGAGGTGGCGGATCCCGGTACCCTGAAGTTGGCGGAGTTGGGCCTGCTGGTGGAAAGTCACCCGGCGTTCCCCGGGCGGATCAATGTGGAGTTTGTCCGAGTGATAAACCGGGGGGAACTGGAACTGCGGGTCTGGGAGCGGGGCAGCGGCGAAACCATGGCCTGCGGCACCGGGGCCTGCGCCTCGGCGGCGGCCATGGCCGCCCAGGGGAAGCTGAACCGGGAAGCGGTGATTCACCTGGCCGGAGGGGATTTGAGCGTCCGCTGGGACGAAAAAACCGGCCATATGTTTATGACCGGCCCGGCAGTCACCGTCTTTGATGGCGAAGTTGCCGATTGACCGGGGCGTTTTTCCTGTGATACAATGGTTTAACCAGATAAAGTGAAGGAGTGGTCGCTATGGCCCGCATCAACCAGAATTTCAAAAAACTTCCCGGGGGATACCTGTTCCCTGAGATCGGCCGTCGGGTGCGGGCCTTTTCCGCCCAGAACCCGCCCCTGCCCCTGATCCGCCTGGGCATCGGCGACGTGACCCAGCCCCTGGCCCCTGTGGTGGTGGAGGCTATGGTGAGGGCGTCTCGGGAGATGGGCGTCAAGGAGACCTTCCGGGGCTACTGTGAGGAGACCTGCTGCGCCTATGATTTCCTGCGCTTCGCCATCCGGGACGACTATCAGGCCCGGGGGGTGGACATCGCGGACGACGAGATCTTTGTGTCCGACGGGGCCAAGAGCGACTGCGGCAGCATCGGCGACATCTTCTCGGTGGACAACGTGGTGGCGGTGTGCGACCCGGTCTATCCCGTCTACGTGGATACCAACGCCATGGCGGGCCGCGCCGGGGACTTTGACGGGGAGCGGTGGACGGAGCTTGTCTACCTGCCCTGCACAGCGGAAAACGGCTTTTTCCCCGACCTGCCCGCGGGCAAGGCGCCGGATCTGATCTACATCTGCTCCCCCAACAACCCCACCGGAACGGCGGCCACCGTTGAGCAGCTCAAGGCGTGGGTGGACTACGCCAACGCCCACGGCAGCGTGATCCTGTTCGACTCCGCCTATGAGGCGTTCATCCGGGAGGAGGGCATCCCCCACAGCATCTTTGAGGTGGAGGGGGCCAAGACCTGCGCCATTGAGTTCCGCTCTTTTTCCAAGTCCGCTGGGTTCACCGGCAACCGCTGCGCCTATACGGTGATACCCAGAGCGCTGGAGCGGGACGGCGTATCCCTGCGGGATCTGTGGAACCGCCGCCAGGGGAGCAAATTCAACGGCGTGCCTTACGTCATCCAGCGGGCGGCGGAGGCGGCCCTGTCCCCCCAGGGCAAGGCCCAGACCAAGGCGGCCATTGACTACTATTTAAAGAACGCCCAAGTGATCCGGGACGGCCTGTCCGCCGCAGGGCTGACGGTATACGGCGGGGTAAACGCCCCCTACCTGTGGGTGAAGACGCCCAACAATGCCCCCTCCTGGGACTTCTTTGATGTGCTGCTGAAACGGGCCTGCGTGGTGACTACCCCCGGGGCGGGCTTCGGCCCCAGCGGGGAGGGCTATGTCCGGGTCACCGCCTTCGGGGACGCGGACGCCACCCGGGAGGCCGTCCGGCGGATTGTGTCCGTCCTGTAACAACAAAAAAACAAAGCAAACCGGCTCATTGGAAGCAAGGGGAAAGTGATTTTCCTTGTCAAAGATGGGCCGGTTTTTTCATGCCCAAATGGGCTAAAAATCGACCCGCGCCTGAAAATTTTCCAACCCGGTCATATCGTGGGACACGCCCTCATAGAAATGGGGTAGCAAGTAAGGCGGTGACTTTATGGACAAGCGATATCCCTGGGAGCAGGCGGCGGCGGTGCTACCGGAGCCTCTGCGGGCGGGCCTGCGGGGGCTGGGTGCGGACAGGCTTTCCGCGCTGGAGGAGGTGCGCCTTCGCCGGGGCTTTCCCATGACGGCCCTGCTGTCGGAGGGCGAAGTGGACACGGACACGCCCCCAATTGGGGAGGAGGAGCTGCGCCAGGTGCTGGAGAACGCCACCCAGTCCTCGGCCCACACGGCGCTGGATCGGGTGCGGCAGGGCTTTGTCACCCTGCGGGGCGGGCACCGGGTAGGGCTGTGCGGCTCGGTGGTGCGCCGGGACGGCGGGATCGTCACCCTGCGGGAGCTGTCTTCCCTGTCCGTCCGGGTGGCCCGCCCGGTGGTGGGACAGGCTGGAGTGCTGTTGCCTCAGCTCAAGGAGGGCGGGACCTTCGTCAGTACCCTCATACTGGCCCCGCCGGGGGCGGGCAAGACCACCCTGCTGCGGGAGCTGGTGCGGGGCTTGTCTGACGGGGAGGGGAGCGCGCCCCTTCGTGTTGGGGTGGCGGACGAGCGCGGGGAGATCGCCGCTCTGTGGCGGGGGGAGCCCCAGCTCTACGTGGGCCGCCACACCGATGTGCTGGACGGCTGTTCCAAGGCGGAGGGGCTGTCCATGCTCATTCGAGGGATGAACCCCCAGGCGGTAGCGGTGGACGAGATCACCGACCCCGCCGATGTGCGGGCGGTGACAGAGGCGGCGGGCTGCGGCACGGCGCTGCTGGCCACAGCCCACGGCGGTGGGCCGGAGGATCTCCGCCGCAGGCCGGTGTACCGGGCGTTGCTGTCGGCGGGGGTGTTCCGGCGGCTGGTGGTGCTGGAGCGCCGGGACGGACGGCGGACAGCCCGGGTGGAGGCTCTGCCGTGATCCGGGCGGCGGGGGCGTGCCTGCTGGTGGCGGGCTGCGGGGCTTTGGGCCTGGGGGCGGTGGGCCGGCTGGATGGCCGGGTGCGGGATCTGCGGGAGCTGTCGGCGGGGCTGGATATCCTCCAGCGGGAGCTGGGCTGGCGGTTGTCTCCGCTGCCGGAGGCGCTGGAGACGGCGGCGGCGGGTGTCCACGGACGGGCCGCCCGGTTCTTCACTTTCTGCGCCCAGGGCGCGGAGACGCTGGACGGCGCGCCCTTTCGGTCGCTGTGGCAGGAGGGGCTGGATCGATGCCACCTGGTGCTGGATCGGGAGGATCGGGCGCTGGTGGAGCAACTGGGCCCCATACTGGGCCGGTACGACGGGGACAGCCAGCGGCAGGCTGTGGAGGACGTGGTGGCTGGGCTGGTCCGGCGGCAGGAACAGGCGGAGGAGGAGCGGCGGCGGCTGGGCCGGGTGTACGGCGTGCTGGGGGTGACGGCGGGGCTATTCCTCACCATCCTGCTGATTTGAACCAAGGAGGAGTCAATGTGAACGTGGATCTGATTTTCAAAATCGCCGCCATCGGTATTCTGGTGTCGGTGCTCAACCAGGTGCTGACCCGCTCCGGTCGGGACGAGATGGCTACTATGACCACCCTGGTGGCGCTGGTGGTGGTGCTCATGATCGTAGTGCAGGAGATCAGCGACCTGTTCGACCTGGTGAAGAACCTGTTCGGGCTGTGAGCGACATTGTAAAGGTAGCGGCGGCGGCCATCGCCGCGGCGGTGTGCGCGATGGTGGTGCGCAAGCAGGCCCCGGAGCTGGGGCTGGTTCTGGGCATATGCGCCGGGGCGGTGATTCTGCTGTACTGCTCCGGGGCCCTCCAGGCGGTGACGGAGCTGATGGACAAGCTGATGGAGGCCGGGGGGCTGTCCCCCCAGGTGGTGGGGCCGGTGGTAAAGACGGCGGGTGTGGCCATCGTCACCCGGCTGTCCTCCGACTTCTGCCGGGACGCGGGGGAGGGGGGGCTGGCCTCGGCGGTGGAGCTGGCGGGGACGGCCCTGGCCCTGGTGGCGGTGCTGCCGCTGATGACGGCGGTGGTGGACACCCTCGCGGGGCTGATCTGAGGGGGGCGGCGGGATGAAGGGAAAACTGCTGTTAGCACTGCTCCCCCTGCTGCTGGCCCTGCTGTGCCTGCCGGCCCGGGCATCAAGCATCGGGGAGGCTCGAATCATCCAGGAGGAGGACTTCGGCCTGGACGAGCTGGAGCGGGCCGCAGCGGAGCAGGGGGGGACGGCGGAGTACGGCGCGGCCCTGGACGACGGGCTGGAGGCGCTGGTGGACACCGGCACCCGGGAGCTGGGGGGCATCCTCCGGCGGGCGGTGCGCTCAGGGGTGCTGATCCTAATGATCCTGCTGTTCTGCGGACTGGCGGAGACGGTACAGGAGGGCGCGGGGGGAACGGCCGCCCGCTCGGTGTCCCTGGCGGGGACGCTGGCGGTGACGGCGGTGGCGGTGGCGGACGTGAACGCCCTGCTGGGCATGGGCACGGGGGCCATCGCCAAAATGACCTCCTTTGCCAACGTGCTCCTGCCCGCGGCGGCGGCGGTAACGGCGGCCACCGGGGCCATCACCGGGGCGGCGGCCCGGCAGCTGGCGGCGGCCCTCTTTTCCGATCTGCTGGTGAACCTGATCAACGGTCTGCTGGTGCCTCTGCTGTACGGTTACATCGCCGCGTCGGTGGCCCAGGCGGCGGTGGGGGAGGACAGGCTGAAGCGGCTGGCGGATCTGCTGAAATGGACGGTGACCACGGTGCTGACAGCGGTGACTATGGCCTTTGTGGGTTACCTGACGGCCAGCGGGGTGGTGGCGGGGACGGCGGACGCTGCCACGGTAAAGGCGGCTAAGCTGGCCATATCCGGGGCCATCCCAGTGGTGGGCGGGATTTTGTCCGACGCGGCGGAGACGGTGCTGGCGTCGGCAGGGGTATTGAAGGGGACGGTGGGAGTGTTCGGTATGGTGACCATTCTGGGGATCTGCCTGATTCCCCTCTTGCAGCTCTCGGTGCACTATCTGGCCTATAAGCTGACGGCGGCCCTGGCCGCCGCCCTGGGGGACGGGCCGGTGTGCGCCCTGGTGGATCGGCTGGGGAGCGCCTTCGGGCTGGTACTGGGCATGACGGGGGCGTGCTGCCTGCTGCTGCTCATCGCGCTGGTGTCCTGCGTGTCGGTGGCCGCCCTATGACGGCCCTGCGGCAGTGGCTGTTGGGGGTGGCCTGCACCGCCCTGGTGCTGGCGGCGGCGGAGGGGCTGGCCCCCAAGGGCAGCGTGAAAAAGGTGTGCCGCCTGGCGGGGGGGCTGGCTCTGCTGCTGGCGGCGGTGGGGCCGCTGCTCCGGCTGGACAGCGGGCTCATCGCCCGGGCGGCGGAGGAGTACCGGGCCGCGTCCCAAAGCTATGAGGAAGGTCTGGCGGAAAAAAGCAATTTGCTGTATCAAACCATCATAGAGGACAACACCGCCGCATATATTGTGGACAAGGCGGAGGAGCTGGGCATCCTCTGTCAGGCGGAGGTGACCTGTTCCAATGACGAAAACGGCGTGCCCTGCCCTTGGGAGGTCACCGCCCGGGGCGTCTGGACAGAGGAGAAGCGGGCGGCGCTCAGCCGCCTGCTGGAGGACGACCTGGGTATCCCTCCCCAGCGGCAGCACTTTGAGGAGGAACTGCCATGAAGCTCCAGTGGAAGCCCCAGCCCGGGGCGGTGTGGAAGCTGCTGAACCAGTACAAATATGTGCTGCTTGTCATCGCCGCCGGGATTCTTCTGCTGCTGTGGCCCACGGGGGATGGCAGACGGGAACCGGACGGAGGCGCCCAGGCAGAGGCCCGGGAGGACTTCGACCTGGAGGCCCTGGAGGAGAAGCTGTCCCGCACCCTGTCCCAGGTGGAGGGGGCGGGGCAGGTGACAGTGACTTTGACGGTCAAGAGCGGCATGGAGCAGGTGCTGGCCTCCGACCGCACCACCTCCGTCACCGACCGGGGCAGCAGCGTGGAGGAGGAGACGGTGCTGGTGAATTCCGGCGGGAGCCAGGAGGCGGTGCTGCTCAGCCGGAACTATCCCACTTTCCAGGGGGCGCTGGTGGTGTGCCAGGGCGGGGACAGCGCGGAGATCCGGCTGCTGCTGACCCAGGCGGTGTCGTCCCTCACGGGACTTGGGGCGGATCGGGTCACGGTCTGCAAGGGCGCGGGGTAGAAGCTATCATTCGCGTGGAACAAAATTTAATGTGGAGGGCAGAGCAATGAGTGTGTGGAAACGTAACGCGGTGGTTGTGGCCATCGTCCTGTTCGTGGGGGCGGCGGTGTACCTCAACTGGTCGTACAGCAAGGAGTCGGCGGACGGCGGCAAGGACGGTAAGCTGCTGGGCCAGACGACCCTGGTCAACGGAGAGGAGGGCGGCAAAGGCACCGCCGGCAAGCCCGGGGAGACAAACCCCGGCGCCCAGGCCAGCGCCGATCCCAGCGCCTCCCCCAGCCAGGAGCCGGGGAGCACGACATCCACAGGTTATTTCGCGTCCGCCCGGCTGAACCGGCAGCAGGCCCGGGACAGCGCCCTGGAGCTGCTCCAGCAGGCCGCCGCCGATGAGAACGCCCAGCAGACGATGCTGGACGAGGCCAACGCGTCCATCCAGGCGATGGCCGCCCTCACCCTGTCCGAGGCCAAGGTAGAGAACCTGGTGACTGCCAAGGGCTACGGCGACTGCGTGTGCTTCATCAATGAGGACAGTGCCAGCGTGGTGGTGTCCTCCACCGCCGAGGGCCTGAATGAGACGGACATCGCCAAGATCGCCGAGATCGTCATGGAGGAGACCGGTCTGACCCCCACCAAGGTGACTATCATCGAGGCGGAGCCGTAAAGAGGAAGCGCGACCCCGCGAAAAATCGGGATTGTAATTTTGCCGCCAGGGTGATATAATACCCTCAGCTTGGAAAAAGGAGCGTGAGGCGTCATGGCCGAAGGCAGGGAATATATCTCCCACGAGAGCGAGCTGGGCAGCGTCAGCATATCTGAGGAGGTGCTGGCCGTCATCGCGGCGGCGGCCGCGGTAGAGGTGGAGGGCGTAAGCTGTCTGGGCTCCGGCCTGAGCAGCGACGGGGCCGCCACGGCCAACCGTAAGGCCCTGACCCGCGGGGTGCGCCTGTGGGTAGAGGAGGAGAAGGTGACCGTGGAGCTGTCCATCCTGGTGCGGTACGGCTATGTGGTCACCGATGTGGCCCGGGCGGTGCAGGACGCGGTGTTCAGTGCGGTGGAAAACACCAGCGGGCTGAGCGTGGCCTGCGTCAATGTAGCTGTGGTGGGCGTGACCTTCCAGAAATAACGGGATGTTCCCCAGAGCCGGACCGGTGTGGTCCGGCTCTTTTCCCTCTCTTTTCCGGAGGCGGAAAAAAGGGGTTTTCTTTTTGGCCGGCGGCGTGTATAATATATTGGATATATACAATGGTGTGTTATGCCCATAGAGAGAAACTCCGGCGGGCTCCGCCGGGAAAGGATGATAGCCCCATGAACAGAAGTACCGCCCGTGAGATCGCCGTCCACCTCGCCTTTATGCTGGCCTTCTCCAGTGAGAGCGCGGAGGAGCTGCTGGCCCGGGAGTTGACCCCGGAGTCCTTTGCCCTGCGGGCCAAGGACGAGCCGCTGTACGCCGAATTTCCCGGGGAAGGGGAGCTGGCCTACATTACCCGGCTGACCCGGGGGGTGGGCGGCCACGGGGCCGAGCTGGACGGCTACATTGAGAAATACGCCAAGGGGTGGCGGTTCTCCCGGATTGACCGGGTGGCCTCTGCCATCATGCGGGTGACGATGTTCGAGATCCTGTATATGCCCGATGTGCCCAACAAGGTGGCCATCAACGAGGCGGTGGAGATCGGAAAAAAGTACCTGGATGACGACGTGGTGAAGTTTATCAACGGCATTCTGGGCTCCTTTGTGCGCTCCGAGCTGCCGGAGCAGGGGTGAGCGGCATGGGAATACAGTGCTTGGGCTTTGACACCAGCAATTACACCACCTCCGCCGCGGTGTTCGGCGGCGGGACGGCGGAGAACCGGGGCAAGCTGTTGACGGTGCCCGAGGGGGCCCTGGGCCTGCGGCAGAGCGACGCGCTGTTCCAGCACGTGAAGCGGCTGCACCTGATGGTGGAGCAGCTGCGCCGGGAGGGGGCCCTGGATCAGATCGCCGCGGTGGGGGCCTCCACCCGGCCCCGGGAGGTGGAGGGCTCCTATATGCCCTGCTTCCTGGTGGGCGAGGGGGAGGGGCGCGCCCTGGCGGCGGCCCTGGGCGTGCCCTTCTGCCCCTGCTCCCACCAGCAGGGGCATGTGGCAGCTGCGGCCTGGTCGGCGGGCCGGGAGGATCTGCTGGACAAGCCCCACCTGGCGTGGCATCTGTCCGGCGGCACCACCGAGCTGCTGCGGGTGGAGCCGGAGGGCCACACCGTCCGGGCTGAGGTGGTGGGCGGCACCAGCGACATCGCCGCGGGCCAGCTGGTGGATCGGGCGGGGGTGCTGCTGGGCCTGCCCTTCCCGGCGGGCAAGGCGCTGGACGCGCTGTACCCCGAAGCGGATGATACCAGCTTCTTCCGGGTGAAGCTGAACGGCCTGACCTTCTCTCTGTCCGGTATGGAGAACAAGGTGAAGGAACTGGCGGAGAAGGGCGAAACGTCCGCCAACATCGCGCGGTTTACCATTGACACCATTCTGAATGTGCTGGTACGGGCCACCCGGGAGGCCCAGAAGAAATGGCCCGGCCTGCCGGTGCTGTGCTCCGGCGGGGTGGCCTCCAACCGGCAGATCCGGGCGGCCATGGAGCGGGAGTGCGGCTCGGTGTTTGCCCAGCCCCAGTACGCCACCGACAACGCCTTGGGGGTGGCCATCCTCACCCACCGGGCGCTGGAGCGGGGGGCGGCGGGATGAATCTGTCCAACCTGCCCGTCTACACCGTGTCCCAGGTGAACGGCTATGTCAAAAGACTGATGGACGGGGACGAGGTGCTCACCGGCCTGCTGGTGCGGGGGGAGATCTCCAACTATAAATGCTATCCTTCGGGGCACCACTACTTCTCCCTGAAGGACGGGGAGGGAGCTCTGCGGTGCGTCCTGTTCCGGGGGGAGGCGGCGCGGCTGCGGTTCCGTCCGGCCAACGGGATGCGGGTGGTGGTCTTTGGCCGGGTGTCGGTGTACCCCCGGGACGGGGCCTACCAGCTCTACTGCCAGGAGCTGATGCAGGACGGCCGGGGGGCGCTGGACGAGGCCTTCGAGCGCCTGCGCCGCCGCCTGGAGGAGGAGGGCCTGTTCGACGAGGCCAACAAGCAGCCCCTGCCCGCTTATCCGGAGAAGATTGCCCTGGTTACGTCTCCGGTGGGGGCGGCGGTGCGGGATATGCTGCGGATTTTGGGGGCGCGGTGGCCGCTGGCGGAGGTGCTGGTGGCCCCCGTCCGAGTGCAGGGCGCGGAGGCGGCGGAGGAGATTGCCGCCGCCATCCATCGGCTGAACAACCGGGCGGATATCGACCTCATCATCGCCGGCCGGGGCGGAGGCTCCATGGAGGATCTGTGGGCGTTCAACGAGGAGGTCGTGGCCCGGGCCATCAGCCTGTCCAACATCCCGGTGATCTCCGCTGTGGGCCATGAACCCGACGTGACGATTGCGGATTATGTGGCGGATCTGCGGGCGGCCACCCCCTCCAACGGGGCGGAGCTGGCCGTCCCCGACCAGGGGGCGGAGCGGGCGCGGGTGGCCCAGCTGGATCGGCGGCTGGCCCGGGCCCTCCGTGTCCGGCTGGAGGGCGCCCGGCGGGAGCTGGAGCGGTTGAAGGGCAGTCGGGCGCTGGAAAACGTCAGGGCGCCCATCCAGGATCGGCGGCTGCTGGTGGATGATCTGCGCCGCCGGATGGGGCTGGCCCTGAGCCATGAGGCGGAGCGGGCCCGCCGCCGGCTGGATGCTCAGACCGGGCGGCTGCCCCTGGCCCTGAGGGCCCGCACAGCGGGACAGCGGGGGCGGCTGGGCCGTCTGGCCGCGGGGCTGGACGCGCTGAGCCCGTTGAAGGTGCTGGGCCGGGGCTATGCCATCGCCCGGAAGGGGGAGGACGTGGTGTCCTCCATAGACCAAGCGGAGCCGGGGGATCGGCTGGAGGTGTTGGTATCCGACGGCGGGCTGCACTGTGTGATCGAAGAAAAGGAGGAGCGGACATGGCAGTGAAAAAACCGTCCTTTGAACAGGCGCTGGGCCGCCTGGAGGAGATTGTGGGCCTGCTGGAGCGGGGCGAGTGCGGGCTGGATCAGTCCCTGAAGCTGTTTGAGGAGGGGGTCAAGCTGGCCGGCCAGTGCGAGGAGCTGCTGGACAAGGCGGAGCAGAAGGTGAACCTCCTGCTGGCTAACGGCGAGGAAGCGCCCTTTGAGGAGGCGGACGGCTGATGGACTACCGGGCGGAGTACCAGGCGGCGCTGGCCCTGGTGGAAGGGGAGCTGGTGGGCTGCTTTTCAGGGGATGGGCCCCAGCGGGAGCTGCTGGAGGCCATGCGGTACAGCCTGCTGGCCGGGGGCAAGCGGGTGCGGCCCATACTGACCTTGAAATTCTGTGAGGCCCTGTGCGGGGAGATGGAACCAGCGCTGGATTACGCCTGTGGAGTGGAAATGCTTCACACCTATTCCCTGATCCACGACGACCTGCCCTGCATGGACGACGACGACCTCCGCCGGGGCAAGCCCACCTGCCATGTGAAATATGGGGAGTGGCTGGCTCTGCTGGCCGGGGATGCTCTCCAGGCGGCGGCCTTTGAGCGGCTGGCCTCCTCCGGGAGAACCTCCCCGGCGGCCAACGGGAGAGCCTGCGCGGTGTTGGCGCGGGCGGCGGGGGCCACCGGTATGTGCGGAGGACAGTATCTGGATCTGCTGGACGAGGGGAAACGGGTGGACGAGGAGCAGATCACCCGCATCCACCGCTGGAAAACCTCCGCCCTGCTGGAGGGGGCCTGCCTGCTGGGGCTGACGGCCTCCCCGGTGGAGCCCACGCGGTCGCAGTGGGCGGCGGCGGAGCGGTACGCCCGGGAGCTGGGGCTGGCTTTCCAGATCCGGGACGATATGCTGGACGTGACCTCCACCGCCGAGGAGCTGGGCAAGCCCATCGGCTCCGACGCGGACAATGGAAAGGCCACCTTTGTGTCGCTGTATGGGCTGGAGGCCTGCGGCCGGCTGGTGGAGGAGCACACCCGGCTGGCCCAGGAGAGCGTGGCAGGAGCCTTCCGGAATTCGGACTTCCTGAGTGGGCTGGCCCGGTCGCTGGCGGAGCGGACGCATTGACCGGCGAGCCGGGGCGCTGAGCGCGGCTGGCGGATTTGGGCGTCAAGTTAACTTGAAAATAGGACAAGGGGTGGGGCCCATGGTGAATAGAATCCTGCTGATCGCAGTGGCGGCCTGGGCGGCGGCTCAGGTGCTGAAGCTGCTCATTGCCACGGCGGTCTATCATAAATTTGATCTCACCTATCTGACCACCGGTGGCGGTATGCCCAGCTCCCACTCAGCGCTGGTGTGCGCCTGCGCGGTGGGCACGGCCTTTGTGACGGGGCTTGACTCTCCAGTGTTTGCCGTGGCGGCGGTGCTGGCCTTTATTGTCATGTATGACGCCGCCCACGTGCGGCTGGAGACGGGAAAGCAGGCCAAGGTGCTCAATCAGCTCATGAGGAACCTGGGGGAGGGCAGGCCAGAGACTTTTGAGGAGGATCTCAAGGAGCTCATCGGCCATACGCCCTTTCAGGTGGCGGTGGGGGCGGTGCTGGGTGTGCTCATCGGCGTGATCGGCGGCCTGCTCACCCTGGTGTGACGATAGAAAGGGGGTGCGCCCATGATTCCGGAGCGGCTCAATGAGATCACCGATCTGCAGGCCCGTATGCTGTGCGATCAGCTGCGGGAGCGGATTGTGGACAGCGTTTCCAAGACGGGGGGGCACCTGGCCTCCAGCCTGGGGGTGGTAGAGGCCACAGTGGCCATTCATCGGGTGTTTGATCTGGAGACCGATAGGCTGGTGTTTGACGTGGGTCACCAGTGCTATGCCCACAAGATCCTCACCCAGCGGGGTGGGCAGATGGATACGCTGCGGAAGCTGGGGGGGCTGTCCGGCTTCCCCAAGCCCCGGGAGCACCGGGCAGATGCGTTTATCGCGGGCCACGCCTCCAATGCGGTGTCGGTAGCACTGGGCATGGCCCGGGCGAGAACGCTGAACCGGGAGAAGTACTGCGTGCTGGCTATGCTGGGAGACGGGGCCATGACCGGAGGGCTGGCCTACGAGGGGCTGTCCGACGCGGGGCAGAGCGGGGAACAGCTGGTGGTCATCCTCAACGACAACGGGATGTCCATCACCAAGAACGTGGGCGGCGTGGCTCGGCACCTGGCTCAGCAGCGGTTGAAGCCCCAGTACCTTCAATTCAAAAAGGTATACCGCAGGGTCACCGGGGCTACCGCGGCAGGCCGGGGGCTGTACCGGTTCACCCACCGGGCGAAGCAGGCGGTGAAGGACGCGGTGCTCCACTGCAGTATGTTTGAGGACATGGGCTTTACTTATCTCGGCCCGGTGGACGGTCACGACGTGAACTACCTCACGCGGCTGCTCCGGTATGCTAAGGAACTGAACTGCCCGGTATTGCTCCATATAAAGACTGTAAAGGGGAAAGGCTATCCACCGGCGGAAAAGGAGCCTGATCGGTTCCATGGGGTCGGCCCCTTTGACCGGGAGACTGGCGTGCCGCTGGGTGTCCACGGGGAGAGCTTTTCCTCGGTGTTTGGGCAGACGATGTGCGAGCTGGCCCGGGAACGGGGAGATGTGGCGGCGGTGACCGCTGCCATGCGCAGCGGCACGGGGCTGGATCGGTTTGCGGAGGAGTACCCGGATCGCTTCTTTGACGTGGGCATTGCGGAGGGCCATGCGGTGGCCATGACCGCAGGAATGGCTAAGCAGCGGGCGGTGCCGGTGGCGGCGATTTACTCCACCTTTTTGCAGCGGGCCTACGACATGCTGATCCATGATGTGGCCATACAGGGGCTCCATGTGGTGCTCTGTGTGGATCGGGCGGGGCTGTCCGGGGAGGACGGCGAGACCCACCATGGCGTGTTTGACGTGGCCTATCTCAGTACGGTGCCCGGAATGAAGATCTACTGCCCCGCCAGCTTTGCGGAGCTACGGGCCATGCTGCGGTACGCGGTGGAGAAGTGCCGGGGGCCGGTGGCGGTGCGCTATCCCAAGGGAAACGAGGGAACCTTCCAGGCTCTGTGCGGCGTGGAGGGGGCCAGTGTCCTTTATCCGGGCACGGACGTGACCATCGCCGCCTATGGCACCATGATCAATGAGGCGCTGGCGGCGGCAGAACTGCTGGCGGAGAAGGGGGCGTCCGCCCAGGTGATAAAGTGGAACAGCATCGCGCCGTTGGATGTGGATACCGTGGCCGCTTGCGTCCAAAGGACCGGGCGGTTGGTGGTGGCTGAGGAGTGTGTGAACGCGGGCTGTGTGGGTCGCCGCGTGGCCGCAGAGCTTGCCTTGAGGGGTATTTCCGGGGTAAAGCTGGCTCTTGTGAACCTGGGAGATCGTTTTGTCCAGCATGGCACCGTGGCGGAGCTACGGCAGCTGTGCGGAATTGATGGGGCCTCCATCGCCCGCCGCGCTCTGGAGGTGATGGGGCGTGGCTAAAAAACGCTTGGATGTACTGCTGACGGAGCGGGGGCTGGCGGAGAGCCGGCAAAAGGCCCAAGCCGTGATCATGGCGGGCCAGGTTTATTCCGGGGAGCGCCGGCTGGATAAGGCGGGGCTGGCGCTGGAGGAGGACGCACCCTTGGAGATCCGGGGGCAAACCCTGCGCTATGTGAGCCGAGGCGGGCTGAAGCTGGAGAAGGCCATGGCGGCGTTCCCCATCGCCCTGGCGGGAAAGACCGCCGCCGACATCGGCGCATCCACCGGGGGCTTCACCGATTGTATGCTGCAAAACGGCGCAGCTCGGGTGTACGCCGTGGATGTGGGCTACGGCCAGCTGGCCTGGAGCATCCGAAATGACCCGAGGGTGGTGTGCCTGGAGCGCACCAACGCCCGGTACCTCACGGCGGAGCAGATCCCAGAGCCGTTGGACTTCGCCTCTATTGACGTGTCCTTCATCTCCCTGGGGCTAATTCTGCCCGCCCTGCGCCCCCTATTGAGGGAGGAGGGCGAGGTGGCGGCCCTGGTGAAGCCTCAATTTGAAGCGGGCCGGGAAAAGGTGGGCAAAAAAGGGGTGGTTCGGGATCCCGCCGTCCACCTGGAGGTGCTGGAGCAATTCCTGCGCCATGCGGCACTGGCGGATTTCTCTGTAAAGGGATTAGACTTTTCACCAATTCGGGGACCGGAAGGAAATATTGAGTATTTGGGTTATCTGAGAACCGGGGCCGGGGCGGATGGACACTTTGACCTCCGGGAGCTGGTGCGACAATCCCATGAGACGCTGAAAGAGGGGGAATAACATGAAGGTGGTGCTCAGCCCAAATCCGTACCGGGATCGGGGGCTCCGCGCGGCCCAGTTTGCCCGCCGGGTGCTGGAGCGCAGCGGAGTGGAGACGGTGATGTGCCTACCCTTTGAGCTGGACGAGGGGAGCCGTCTGGAGCTGCCCGCCGATCAGCCTCTGGGCCCCCTGGCCCAGGAGCTGGAGGGGGCGGACGTGCTGGTGTGCTTCGGAGGGGACGGCACCATCCTCCACGCCGCCCGGGAGGCCACCGCCCGGAATATCCCCGTTCTGGGGGTGAATCTGGGCAGCATCGGCTTTATGGCGGAGCTGGAGCACAACGAGCTGTCCCTGCTGTCCCGGCTGGCCGGTGGGCGGTTTGGTGTGGAGCGCCGGATGATGCTGGACGTGACAGTGCGGCGGGAGGGCCGCCCGGTGTTCACCGAGACGGCGCTGAACGATGCGGTGGTGACCAAAGGCGCGGTGGCCCGGGTGCTGGATCTGGAGGTGACGGGAGATCGGGTGGTGATCTCGTCCTTCTCCGGGGACGGGCTGGTGGCGGCCACCCCCACCGGCTCCACCGCCTACTCCATGGCGGCGGGGGGGCCCATCGTGGAGCCCACGGCAGAGAACATTATCATCTCGCCCATCTGTGCCCACTCCCTCCATGCCAAGCCTTTTGTGCTGGACAGCGCCCGCACCGTGGGAATTCGAGTGGCTCCGGGGAGTAAAAAGACCGCCTATCTCTCGGTGGACGGGGGGCGGGCCTTCCGGGTGCAGCCCGGGGACTGGGTGGAGTGCCGCCGCTCCCGACAGGTCACCCGGCTGGTGAAGCTCACCGGGCGCAGCTTTTATGAGCGGATCAATCAAAAATTAGGCAAAGCGTAGGCGGGAAAGCGCTGGGACGGGACAGGATGGGCCCGGCGGTTCACGCTGAATTAAGGGGGATATGAGGATGCTCTCCTTGCTTCACATTGAAAATATCGCAGTGATCTCCGAGGCGGACATCACTTTTGACGAGGGCTTCAACGTGCTCACCGGCGAAACGGGAGCGGGCAAATCCATCGTGATTGACGCCATTGGGGCCATCATGGGGGAGCGCACCAGCCGGGATCTGATCCGCACTGGGGCGAAATCCGCCCGGGTGTCGGCGGTGTTCCGGGATCTGCCTGCCCTGGCGTGGTTTGAGCGGCAGGGCATGGCCCCGGACGAGAACGGGGAGCTGCTCATTGAGCGGGCCATCCAAGGGGACGGGAAGAACGTGTGCCGGGTGAACGGCAGGCCCCTGCTGGTGACTCAGCTGCGGGAGCTGGGCTGCCAGCTGTTGAACATACACGGCCAGCACGACGGCCAGCAGCTTCTGGACGAGGAGTGCCATCTGGACTATCTGGACAGCTTCGGCGGCACAGGGGAGCAGAAGGCGGCCTATGCTGGGGCCTATGAGAAAGTGCGGGCCCTGCGCCGGGAACGGGACGAGCTCCAGATGGACGACGCGGAAAAGGCTCGCCGGATCGACACCCTGACCTACCAGATCGAGGAGCTGGAGCGAGCGGAGCTCAAGGAGGGCGAGGAGGAGGAGCTGTCCGCCCGACGGGAGGTGCTGCGAAACGCGGAGCGGCTCACCGAGGCGGTGGACGGGGCGTGGCAGGCCCTCACCGGCGGCGATGACGGGGAGGGGGCCGTGTCCCTGCTAATGGAGGCGGAAAACCGACTGGCCCAAGGGGGGCGGCACAGCGAGGACTTGAAGGCCCTGTCGGAGAAGGCGGCCCAGC
Organism: uncultured Oscillospiraceae bacterium; assembly: GCA_910584285.1. Lineage (GTDB taxonomy): Bacteria > Bacillota > Clostridia > Oscillospirales > Oscillospiraceae > Enterenecus. The sequence continues at coordinate 52,472 of CAJTYK010000005.1, read as the reverse complement.
TCCGGTGCGATGCGGATGATCTGGCAGAGCTGGTGCGGGATCTGCGGGGGACGCTGGACTTCTACCCCGGGGAGCTGGACGAGCTGGAGGAGCGGCTGGACAAGCTGTACCGGTTGAAGAAGAAGTACGGCGGCAGCACGGCGGAAATGCTGGACTATCTGGAGAAGTGCCGCGGGGAGCTGGACGCCATCCAGTTTTCTGAGGATCGCATCGCCCGGTTGGACAAGGAGCTGGACAAGGCCCTGACGATTGCCAGGGAGCAAGGAAAACTCCTTTCCACCCAGCGGCGAGAGGCGGCCCAGCGGCTGTCCGCCCGGATTCAGTCGGAGCTGAAGGAGTTGGATATGCCAAAGGTGCGCTTTGAGGTGGAATTCGGACCCAAGGACACCCCAGACGGCATGGACGCCACCGGTATGGACACGGTGCGCTTCCTTATGTCCGCTAACGTTGGGGAGGATCTGAAGCCCATCAATAAAATCGCCTCCGGCGGTGAGTTGTCCCGGATTATGCTGGCGCTGAAGAATGTGCTGGCGGAGACGGAGCAGGTGACCACCCTGATCTTCGACGAGGTGGACACCGGCGTATCCGGCCGGGCGGCGGGCAAGGTGGCCCGGAAGCTGTTTCAAGTGTCCAGCACCAAGCAGGTGCTGTGCGTCACCCATCTGCCCCAGATCGCCGCCATGGGGGACGTGCACTTTTCTGTGGAGAAGGGGGAGCAGGATGGGCGTACCTTCACCCGGGTGGAGCGGTTGGATCGACCCCGCCGCCGGGAGGAGCTGGCCCGGCTCAGCGGGGGCGAGGTCACTGCCGTCATGCTGGACGGGGCGGAGGAGCTGCTCTCCGCCGCGGAGGAGTTCAAGAAAAAGGCTGGGAAAACAAGATGATCAAGGCACTGTTTTTTGATGTGGACGGGACGCTGGTGTCCTTCCGGCAGAAGTTTTTGTCCGACGGATTACTGGCGGATCTGGCCGCCCTGCGGGAGCGGGGGATCCGGATCTTCCTCAGCACTGGCCGGGCGTTGCAGGATTTGGAGCGCACCGGGATGCTCCGGGGGGCGCGGTTTGACGGTTATGTGACCATTAACGGCCAGTTCTGCTGCGATGGGGACGGCGTTCCCTTCCGGGATCGGCCCATCGATCTGGACGATATGCGGGGGGCCTATCAGGTGATGCGGGACAACCCCGGCATAGCCGCCCTGCTGGAGGGGAACGGGGAGAGCTGGCTGACCCGGATTGACGACAGGGTGCGGGAGATCTACCGGTTCCTCCACACGGAGCCCTACCCCGTGTGCCCCCTGGAGGAGCTGATCAGCGGCAGGGTGTACCAGTTTGTCCCCTTTGTGAGCACGGAGGAGGCCAAGCCGTTTCTGGATGTGATGCCGGGGTGCATCCACACCCGCTGGCACCCCATGGGCCTGGATATCATGCCCAGAGACGGGGGCAAGGATGTGGGCGTCCGAGCAGCCATGGAACGGTATGGATTTGCCCGGGATGAGATCATGGCTTTTGGAGATGGGGAGAATGATATGCCCATGCTGAGGCTGGCGGGGACGGCGGTGGCCATGGGGAACGCCGAGGAACCAGTGAAAAAGCTGGCAGACTTTGTGACGGCAGAGGTGGAGGAAAACGGCGTGTCTCAGGCTCTGCGGCACTTTGGCCTGCTGCCTTGAAATAGAAAAAATTTCAAATTTATGCAAAAACCAGGAAGCGGAAGGGGGACAAAGCGGTAAATCCTCTCCTGCATGCCTGGCTTTTTCCCCCTGAAGTGGAACTATTTCGTGGTTTCAGCAATTTTATGGTTGCATTACCAACAAAAAAAGGGTATACTATTTCTGAAATAGTATACATAAGCTAAAGGGGGCGAATAAGGTGTACCAGGTGGGAGACAAGGTGGTGCATCCCATGCATGGCGCGGGGGTCATCGATTCCATTGTCCAGCGCAAGGTGGCGGGAAAGCTGGAAAACTATTATCTGCTCAAGCTGTCGGTGGGCAGCATGACGGTGATGATCCCCACGGAGAACACCCAGGAGATCGGTGTGCGCCCCGTGGTATCCGGGCAGGAGGCGGAAAGCCTCATCAACGCCATGGAAGGCATTAAGGTGGACATGACCCAGAACTGGAACCGGCGCTATCGGGAGAACATGGTGCGCCTGAAAAGCGGCGATCTGCTGGAGGTGGCCCGGGTGGTGAAGGGGCTGCTGATTCGGGAGGAGCAGCGGGGCCTGTCCAACGGGGAGCGGAAGATGCTCCACACCGCCAAGCAGATCCTGATCTCCGAGCTGGTGCTGGCCCAGAGCCTGCCCTATAAGACGGTGGAGGAAAACATTGACACGGTGCTGAGCCACTGAAGCAATAAGCGGGAGGGAGCCGAAGGGCTCCTTTTTGCGCGGGAGGGAGATTCTTTATGGGCCTGTTTCATAGAAAGAAGAAGGTGCCGGAGGCGCTGTGTTCTGCCGTGATTGTGGCCGCCGGGTCGTCCAACCGCATGGGGCTGGACAAGCTGCTGGCGGAGGTGGGGGGCGTCCCGGTGATCGTGCGCTGCGTGGAGGCGTTCCAGCGCTCCCCCAGTGTAGCCGAGGTGGTGGTGGTCACCCGGGAGGAACTGGTGCCCGAGGTGGCCCGGCTGTGCCAGGACTTCCGGCTGGACAAGGTGTCCAAGGTGATCCGAGGCGGGGAGAACCGCACCCAATCCGCTCGTCTGGGTACTCTGGAGGCCCGGCAGGACACGCCGCTGCTCGCCATCCACGACGGGGCCCGGCCCTTTGTCTCCGTGCAGGTCATTGAGGACGCCATCGCCCAGGCCGCTCAGAACGGCGCCGCCGCCCCCGCCGTCCCGGTGAAGGACACCATCAAGGCGGCGGAAAACGGGATCGTCACCCAGACGCCGGATCGGGCCTCGCTGTACGCGGTGCAGACCCCCCAGGTGTTCGACGCCTCCCTGATCCGGGCCGCGCTGCAAAAGGCGCTGGACGACGGGGAGGAGCTCACCGATGACTGCGCCGCCGTGGAACGGCTGGGCATGAAGGTGGTGCTCACCCAGGGGGACGAGCGGAACATCAAACTCACTACCCCCATCGATCTGGAGATCGGGGAGCTGCTGGCGCAGGAGGAGGCGGTCGCCCTGTGAGAATCGGGCATGGGTATGACGTGCACCGCCTGACGCAGGGGCGGAAGCTGATTCTGGGCGGGGTGGAGATCCCCTTTGAGAAGGGGCTGTTGGGCCATTCGGATGCGGATGTGCTCTCACACGCGGTGATGGACGCCCTGCTGGGGGCGGCGGCGCTGGGAGACATCGGCCAGCTGTTCCCGGACATCGACCCGGCCTACGAGGGGGCGGACAGTCTGGCCCTGCTCCGCCGGGTGGCCCAGGTACTGGGCGAGCATGGGTACGGGATCGGCAACGTGGACGCTACAGTGCTGGCCCAGCGGCCCAAGCTGGCCCCTCACATTCCGGAGATGCGGGAACGGCTGGCCGCCGCCATGAGCGTGGAGCCCGGCCGGGTGAGCGTGAAGGCTACCACCGAGGAGGGCCTGGGCTTTACCGGCGCAGGGGAGGGCATCGCCGCCCACGCGGTGGCCCTCCTCAACGAAAACTGAACCTGGAACCAACGTCCCCCTCAGGGCATAGGATGGCCTTGAGGGGGACATTTTGTATCCCCTCCTCTGGGCAATCAGAAGCTACGGGAAAGGAAGGGTGGGCTTATGGTTTATTATCTGATCATCTGCCGCTCGCTGACCTACGCCCAGCGCACCGCCCATGTGCTGGAGCGGGCGGGCATCCCCGGATATGTGCTCCGCGCCCCCAAGCTGATCTCCAAGGAGGGCTGCGGCTACTGTGTGCGCATCCCGGAGCGGCGGCTCACCGACGCGCTGATGGTGCTGCGCCGGGAGGGGATGGCCCCTAAGCAGGTCTTTCTTCAATCGGCGGACGGCGAATACAGCGAGGTGAAGGCATGATCTATCTGGACAGCGCGGCAACCACGCTGGAAAAGCCTCAAACAGTCCCTGCCCGCACCGCCTGGGCCATGACCCACCTGGCCAGCCCAGGCCGGGGCGGGTATAGCGCGGGCATGGGGGCGGCGGATCTGGTCTACCAGACGCGGGAGCGGGCGGCGGAGTTATTTCACGTGGGGGATCCGGAGCGGGTGGTGCTCACCTCCAACGCCACCCACGGGCTGAATATTGCCATTCACACCCTGGTGCCCCCCGGCGGGACAGTGGTGATCTCGGGCTATGAGCATAACGCGGTGACCCGGCCCCTCCACGCCATTCCAGGGGTTAAAATCAGGGTGGCGGCGGGGCCTCTGTTCGACGCCGACGGCGTGTACGCCGCCTTTGAGCGGGAGATCACGAACGGGGTGGATGCGGTGATCTGCAACCATGTCTCCAACGTGTTCGGCTTCATCCAGCCGGTGGAGCGCCTTGCGGCTCTGTGCCGGGAGCGGGGCGTGCCCCTCATCGTGGACGCCTCCCAGTCCGCCGGGATTCTGCCGGTGGATCTGGAAGGCTGGGGGGCGGCGTTTGTGGCCATGCCGGGGCACAAGGGGCTGTACGGCCCCCAGGGCACCGGGCTGCTGCTGTGCGGCGGGGAGGCGCAGCCCCTGCTCTACGGGGGCACAGGCAGCCTGTCCACCCGGCAGGAGATGCCGGATTTTCTCCCCGACCGGCTGGAGGCCGGCACGCAGAACGTGTGCGGCGCGGCGGGGCTGCTGGCGGGAATGGAATTTGTGACCCGCAAGGGCACGCAGCGTATCCATGCCCACGAGCGGAGTCTTGCCTGCCGGATGATGGATCGGCTGGAACGGCTGCCCGGTGTGACCGTGTACCGGGGACGGGATCAGAGCGGCTTGTTCTCCGCTGTGGTGGACGGCATGGACTGCGAGGAGACAGCGGAGGCGCTGGCGCGGCGGGGAATCGCGGTGCGGGCGGGACTCCACTGCGCGCCGCTGGCCCACCGGTCGGCGGGGACGGCGGACACCGGCACCGTCCGGTTCAGCTTTTCCGCCTTTAACCGCGCCGAGCAGGTGGATCGGGCGGCGGAGGCGCTGGGCGGCATTGTGAAAGACGGCAAAAAGGCGTGGTAAATCCACGCCTTTTTTGTAGGATAAATTTTGAACTTTCTTTGTTTTATCTGTGATTTGCTTGCCAACTGCCGGAGGATACGGTATAATAGAAGAACTAATCGGACGCTCCGCCCGAGGGCGGCGGGGAAGGGGATGGACGCATATGGATATGATTTGGCAGGCGCTGGAGTCAGCTCCGGAGTATCTGAAGCTCATCGGTTTTTTCGATATTCTGGATATGGCGATCATCGCCTTCGGGATTTATCACCTGCTCCGCTTTGTGCGCAAGAGCCGCTCGGGGCAAGTGGTGAAGGCCATCGTGTTCCTGCTGGTGGCCATGGTGCTGTCCAGCAGCAGCGTCCTGCACCTGCGGGTGGTGAGCTTTGTGCTTACCAACGCCATGGAGCTGGGCGTCATCGCCCTGATCATTATCTTCCAGCCTGAGCTGCGCCGTTTCCTGGAGCAGATGGGCAGCGGAAAGATCAAGGAGCTGTTTGTGGCGGAGACCTACGGAACCGATGTGGAGAGCGCCATCAAGGAGACGGTGGAGGCCTATGCCGCCATGTCCCGGGACAAGGTGGGGGCGCTGATGGTGTTTGAGCGGCGCACCATGCTGGACGATATGCTCAAGACGGGCACCACCCTGGACTGCCAGGTGTCCGCCGAGCTGCTGAAGAACCTGTTCTGGAACAAGGCGCCCCTCCATGACGGGGCGGTGATTGTGCGCAACGGTCGCATCGTGGGGGCGGGCTGTATGCTCCCCCTGTCCGGTAACGTAAACCTGAGCCGGGATCTGGGGATGCGCCACCGGGCGGGGATTGGTGTCAGCGAAAATTCCGACGCGGTGGTGGCCATCGTCTCCGAGGAGACGGGCTCCATCTCGGTGGCGGTAAACGGGATGCTCAAGCGCCACCTGTCGCCGGACACCCTGGAGCGGCTGCTGCGCATGGAGCTGATGCCGGCGGTGGATGAGGAGAACAAACCTGTTTCCGCTGCGGCCCGGCTGACCAGTGTATTCAAGGGCATTAAGGGAGATAATTCCAATGGGAAAGAAGATTCTTGACAGCAAGCTGCTCTATGTGGTGCTGTCGGTGATCCTCACGGTGGGCCTGTGGTGCTACGTGACCTCCACCGACGGCACCCCCCAGCAGATGCCCTACCGGAACGTGCCGGTGGAGTTCCGGGGGATGGATATCCTGCGGGAGCGGGGGCTGATGGTAGTCAATGAAGCCGTTACCGTCAACCTGACCATCCAGGCCAAGCCTGCGGTGCACGCGAAGCTGGCTAACAGCGAGGATCTGTCGGTGACGGTGGACGTATCCGGTATCGGGGAGGAGGGCAACCACTCCCTGGCCTATACCCCGAACCTGCCCGCCGGCGTCAGCTCCAGCGATGTAAGCTATGTGACCAGCAATACCCGTCTGGGCGTAGTGACGCTGGAGGTGGCGCGGTATCTCAGCCGCGCGGTGACCATCAAGGGCAGCTTCCAGGGCAGCGTGGAGCAGGGCTACCTGGCGGGTAATGAGAACGACTTCCGGTTCTCCCCCGAGACCATCGTCGTCAGTGGGCGGGCGGAGGAGGTCAACCAGGTGGCCTACGCCCGGGTGACCGTCACCGGGGAAAACCACACAAAAAATATCTATGACAGCTTCCCCTTCCAGCTCATTGGGGCCAACGACGAGCCGCTGGAGAATTTGAACGTGACCTGCGATGTGGACACGGTTTATGCCAGCTTCCCCATCCGGGCCATGGCAGAGATCCCCCTGGAGGTAAAGCTCACCGCCGGCGGCGGACTGGACGTGGATGACGTACGGTTGGAGCTGACCACCGATACCATCACGGTGGCGGGAAGCAAGGAGGCGGTGGACGCCCTGGTGAGCCAGGGGTCCATCACCCTGGCGGAGATCGATCTGGCCACCATCAAGGATAAGGATGAGCGTACGTTTGCCATCCCCCTGACCGACGAGCTGGAGAATCTCAGCGGCGTGGCGGAGGTGACGGCCACCTTCCGGGTGACCAAGCGGGTGGTGACCCAGACCTTTGTCACCCGGAATATCCAGGTCATCAACGAGCCGGAGGGCTGGAATGTAGACATTGTGACGAAGGAACTGGCGGTGGAGATCCGGGGCACCAAGGCGCTGGTGGATGAGCTGATCGCGGAAAATATCCGGGTGGTGGCGGATCTGCAAAACATCGATCCGGCGGCGGGGCCGTACACCGTGCCCGTCAAAATCTACCCGGACAGCGCGGGCACCAAAGGGGATCTGGGAGAGCTACCCCCCGCCAACGCCAGCTATTATTCCGTGGTGGTGTCCCTCACCCGGGCGGAACAGGGCGGCTGACGTGTTCGGCTATGTCCGCCCCGTCCTGGATCGGTTGGACGAGGAGCAGCGGGAAGCGTACCAGAGTGCCTACTGCGGGCTGTGCCACGCCCTGGGGGAGCGGCACGGCTGGCTGGCCCGGTTCACCCTACAGTATGACTTTACCTTTCTGGCCATCCTGCTGGCGGCGGGGGAGGCGGACAGGCCCTCCTGCCGCCGGTGTCCCGTCCGCCCCTGGCGGAAGCCCCGGGCCTGCCTGGGCGGGGGACGGCTGGATGACGCCGCCGACGAGAGCCTGATCCTCACCTGGCATAAGCTGTCCGATGACGTGGCGGATCACGGGCCGGTAGCCAGCCTGCCCTACCGGCTGCTGCGGCGGCTGTTCCGGCGGGCCTACCGCCGCGCGGCCCAGGCCCAGCCCGGCTTTGACCGGCAGGTACGGGAAGGGCTGGCCTGCCTGGGCCGGATGGAGCGGGAGCGTTCCCCAGAGCTGGATCGGGCGGCGGACGCCTTCGCGGGGATTCTCTCCCACGCCGCCTGCGTCTATCCGGCGGACAGCCCCACGGGGCGGGCGCTGGGCGGGTTGCTGTACCATGTGGGCCGGTGGATCTACCTGATGGACGCCTGGGACGATCTGGACGAGGACGGGAAGCGGGGGCGGTACAACCCGCTGGACGCCCGGTTCCAGGGCAGGGCCCGGGAGGAGCGGGACTACTTGGAGATCACCGCCACCCACTCCCTGCGGCTGGCGGGCTCCGCCGCCAACCTGATGGAGCTGGGGCGCTGGACGCCTATTGTGGAAAATATACTCTACCTCGGCCTGCCGGCGGTGCAGCGCGCGGTGCTGGACGGCTGTTGGAATGAAATGAGACAGACAAGGAGAAAGCCGCATGAGAGATCCCTATGAGGTGCTGGGCGTCAGCCCTGACGCCAGTGACGACGAGATCAAAAGGGCCTACCGGGAGCTGGCCCGGAAGTACCACCCGGACAACTATCAGAACAACCCCCTGTCCGATCTGGCTGAGGAGAAGATGAAGGAGATCAACGAGGCCTATGACGCCATCACCAAGGGGCGGGCCGGGGGTGGCTCCTATGGCGGAGGCTCGGCCCAGGGCAGCTATGGCTACGGGTATGGCGGCTCCGCCTATCAGCAGCAACAGCAGCGGCAGGGCGGTGGGGCCGGCCTGTTCAACCAGGCCCGGTCGGCCATCCAGCGCAACGATCTGGAGGGGGCGGAGCAGCTGTTGCAGGGCGCATCCTCCCGGAACGGGGAGTGGTATTTCCTGATGGGGAGCATCGCCTACCGCCGGGGCTGGCTGGACGAGGCCCGACAGAACTACCAGATCGCCGTCCAGATGGATCCGGGGAATATGGAGTACCGGCAGGCGTTCAACATGATGCAGCGGGGTGGCTACGGCTACCAGCCGGATATGGCGGGCGGGAGCTGCGACGCCATGGACTGCTGCACCGCCATGATGTGTATGAACTGTATGTGCGGAGGCTGCCGCTGATATGAGACGAAAAAACGCGGCGGTGACGGTGGCCTACCCCGCCATTTTGGGGGCACTGTCCCTGCTTCTGGTTTACATCGGCTCCATCGCCCCCACGGGAAACTGGGGGATCGTGGCGGCGGCAGGCCTGCTGCCCGCGGCCGCGGTGATCTCGGTGGGGATCAAGGCGGGGCTCTTGTGCTGGGCGGGCGTGTCCATCCTGGCCTTCCTGCTGGTGCCGGACAAATTCTGCGTACTGCTGTTCGGGGCGCTGTTCGGGCTGTACCCCATGGTGAAGTCCCTCCTTGAGGGGCTCCGGCGCAGGCCGGTGGAATACCTGCTGAAGCTGGTCTTTTTCAACGCCGCTTTCACTCTGATCTACCTGACGATGGCTGGGGCGGTGCTGAACTCCCTGCCCCAGGTCCTGGGCGGCTCGGTCTGGATCCTGTACGGGGCGGCCAACCTGGTGTTTTTGCTGTATGACTACGGGTTCAGCAAGCTGATCGCGGTGTATATCGCCCGGATTGACCGGGCAATCCATGGAAAGGCGGGGACGTAAATTGGTGAGAAGCATGACCGGCTACGGCCGGGGGGATCGCTCCTTTGAGGGGCTCCAGATCACGGTGGAGCTGCGCTCGGTGAACAACCGGTATCTGGATTGCGCGGTGAAGCTGCCCAGGGCCTACATCTTTGCGGAGGACGCCATTAAGACCCGGGTGCAGGCCGCAGTGGGGCGGGGTAAAGTGGATGTGTTTGTCACCCTGAACCACGCCCACGGGGACGAGATGGTTGTCATCGTCAACGAGGAGTTGGCTCGGGGCTATTTGGACGCGCTGAAGCGGCTTCACGAGCTGGGGGGCGGCCGGGTGAAGAAGGATTTCCGCGCCACCGAGCTGGCCCGGTTCCCCGACGTGCTGACGGTGGAGAAGCAGGCGGAGGATCTGGATCTGATGAAGGAGCGCCTGCTGGAGGTGCTGGATCTGGCCATTGAGGACTTCAACGCCATGCGGGCGGTAGAGGGCCAGCGGCTGTCCGCCGACATCCTGGGCCGGGCGGACACGGTGGAGCGCCTGCTGGGCGAGGTAGAGGCCCGCTCCCCCCAGACGGTGGCGGACTACCGGGCCAGACTGGAGAGCAAGATGCGGGAGGTGCTCCAGAACACCCAGATCGATGAGGGGCGGCTGCTCACCGAGGCGGCCATCTTTGCGGACAAGGTGGCGGTGGACGAGGAGACGGTGCGGCTCCACAGCCATCTGGGCCAGCTCCGGGAGCTGCTGTCCGCCGGGGGGGCCGTGGGGCGGAAGCTGGACTTCCTGATCCAGGAGTTCAACCGGGAAACTAATACCATCGGCTCCAAATGCAACGATCTGGAGATCACCCGCCGGGTGGTGGATATGAAGGCGGAGATTGAAAAGATCCGGGAGCAGGTTCAGAACCTGGAGTGACGCCATGAAGCTGGTCAATATTGGATTTGGAAACATGGTATCCGCCCAGCGGGTGGTGGCCATCGTCAGCCCGGACTCCGCCCCGGTGAAGCGGCTGGGGCAGGAGGCCCGGGAGCGGGGTATGCTCATCGACGCCAGCTTCGGCCGCAAGACCCAGGCGGTGCTGGTGATGGACAGCGGCCACGTGATCTGGTCGTCCCTGCCCACGGGCCAGATTTCCGCCCGGTTCGGGGACGAAGCGGGACAGGAGCAGGAGAAAGAGGAGGAGGAAGCATGAGCGAGAGAAGGGGAGAGCTGATCGTCTTATCTGGGCCCTCTGGGGCAGGAAAGAGCACCGTCATCGCCGAGCTGCTGAGCGCTCGGCGGGACATTCACTTTTCCGTGTCCTTCACCACCCGGCAGCCCAGAACGGGCGAGGCGGACGGGGTAAACTACAACTTCGTCTCCCGGGAGGAGTTTGAGCGGATGATCGCCGCCGACGAGCTGCTGGAATATGCCGAGTACGTGGGCAATTACTACGGCACGTCCCTGAAGGTGATCCGGGATAAGCTGGATCAGGGGGTGGACGTCCTGCTGGACATTGAGGTGCAGGGGGCGGCCAAGGTGAAGGAGCGGTGCCCGGAGGCGGTGCTGATCTTCCTGATTCCGCCGTCCATTGAGGAACTGTCCCGCCGGCTCCACCGCCGGAACACCGACCCGGAGGAGACCATCCAACGCCGCCTGGAAAAGGCCCGGGAGGAATGCCGGGAGAGCGTCCACTACGACTATCTGGTGGTGAATGACGCGGTGGTGACCGCCGCGGGGGAGATTTTGTCCATTTTAGAGGCGGAGCGGTGCCGCACCCCCAAGCGGCTCCACTTGACCCAGAGCATTGTGGGGACGGCGTAAGCCGGCCGGTCATATCAATATTAGGAGGATGCGTTATGTTACTTTATCCCGCGATCAAGGATTTGCTCAATCAGGTGCCCAGCCGCTATATGCTGGTGAATATGGTGGCCAACCGGGCCAGAAAGCTGTCCAGCGAGGCGGAGAACTCCGGCGAGCCGCTGGAGGAAAAGGCCGTCTCCCTGGCCATCCATGAGGTGGCCAACGGTACGCTCCGGGTGGAGGACGCGGAGCAGGAGCAGACTGAGGAGCAGGAGCAGGCGTAAATGTAACAACTCTGGGCAAGCAGGACGCCTGCTTGCCCTTTGGACTGTGGAGAGGGATGGGGTGAGGCCGTGGCCGGAATCGCAAAAATCGCAGTGTCGGCGGCGACCTACGCCATCGACAAGCCCTACGACTATTTGATCCCGCCCAAGCTGGCGGAGGATTTGCGGCCGGGGATGCGGGCAGCGGTGCCCTTTGGGGCGGGGAACCGGGTGAGCGACGGCATCGTGCTGGCCCTGGGGGAGCGGGAGGACACGGCCAAGCTGAAATATGTGCTGGCCCTGCTGGACGAGGAGCCGGTGCTGGATCCGGAGGCGGTACAGCTGGCCCTTTGGATGCGGGAGCACTATTTCTGCACCGTGTACGACGCCATGCGGGTGATGCTTCCGGCGGGGCTGTGGTTCTCCCTGAAGGACTGCTGGCGTCTTGCCCCCGGGGTGGATCGGGCGGCGGCCTACGATGGAGCGGGGGAGGACGAGGCCGCCCAAAAGCTGGTGGGCCTGCTGCTGGCCAACAACGGCTGGGCGGAGCTGGGCAAAATCCGGCTGGCCTTCGGGACGGCCAACCCCGGCCCCACCCTGCGGGCGCTGGAACGGCAGGGCATCATCGTTCAGGAGGCGGGCGCCGCCCGGGGCGTGAGGGACAAGACGGAGCAGGTGGCCACCCTGGCTATGGATCCCGGGGACGCGCTGGCCCTGCTGGCCCCAAAACGGAAGCGGGCGCCCCTCCAGTACGCGGCGGGGGAGGCTCTGTGCGCGGCGGGGGAGACCTCCGCCAAGGAGCTATGCTATTTCACCGGCGCGTCCATGACCACCCTGAGAGCGCTGGAGCGCCAGGGGGTGCTCACCCTGTCCAAACGGGAGATCTACCGACGCCCGGAGCTGCCCGCCCAGGAGGAGGCGGCGCCGGTGGAGCTGAACGGGGAACAGCAGACGGCCTATGAGGAGCTATTGACCCAGGTGGAGGGGGGCGGAGGCGCCGCCCTGCTGTACGGTGTCACCGGCAGCGGCAAGACCCAGATCTATTTGAAGCTGATCCATGCCCTGTTGGAACGAGGGCAGACGGCGTTGGTGATGGTGCCGGAGATCTCCTTGACCCCGCAGCTGATGCGGATCTTCGTATCCCACTTTGGCTGTGAAGTGGCAATCCTTCACAGCTCTTTGTCCGCTGGAGAGCGGTGTGACGAGTGGAAACGGGTGCGGCGGGGGGAGGCCCGGGTGGTGGTGGGTACCCGCTCCGCAGTGTTTGCCCCGCTGCCCAATCTGGGGGCTATCATTCTGGATGAGGAGCAGGAGCCCTCCTACAAGTCGGAGCAGAACCCCAGGTATCACGCTCGAGAGGTGGCGCGCTGCCGCTGCCACAGGGCAGGGGCGCTGTTGGTGCTGGGCTCGGCCACCCCGTCGGTGGACACCATGTACCGGGCCCGGCAGGGGGAATACCGCCTGCTCACCCTCAGCCGCAGGTTCAATGAACGCTCACTGCCCAGGGTGACCATTGTGGACATGAAGGAGGAGCTGCGGCGGGGAAACGGCGGCTCTATCAGTACGGTGCTGGCCAAAAAGTTGGAGGAGACGGTGGATCGGGGGGAACAGGCCATCCTGTTCCTCAACCGACGGGGGGCCAGCCGGATGGCGGTGTGCGGCGAGTGCGGCGAGATCCCCACCTGTCCCCGGTGTTCTGTCCATTTGACCTACCACTCCGCCAACCGGCGGCTGATGTGCCATTACTGCGGCCACTCTCAACCTCTGCCCGACCGGTGTCCCGTCTGCGGCGGTCTGTTCCGCTTCGTCGGGACGGGGACGCAGAGGGTGGAGGAGGAGCTGAAAAGCCTGTTCCCCGGGGTGGGAGTGCTGCGGATGGACGCGGACACTGTGTCCGTCACCCACAGCCACGAGGCCCTGCTGGAAAAGTTCCGGCGGCAGCGGATCCCCATCCTGCTGGGCACCCAGATGGTGGCCAAGGGGCTGGACTTTGAGAACGTCACCCTGGTGGGGGCGGTGTCGGCGGATCAAAGCCTTTATACCGGGGACATCCACGCAGCGGAGCGCACCTTTTCCCTGCTCACCCAGGTGGTGGGCCGGGCGGGGCGGGGGGAGAAGGAGGGACAGGCGGTGATCCAGACCTTCACCCCGGATAACGACGTGATCCGGTTCGCAGCTCAGCAGGACTACGACTCCTTCTACCGTCAGGAGATCCGTATACGGGAGGTGCGGGACCTGCCGCCCTGTAACGATTTGTTTCTGCTGTGCGCCTCTGGGCTGGAGGAGACGGCGGTGCTCCGGGCCTGCCTGCGGCTGCGGGACAGTTTGAGTGCGGCCATGGGCAAGGCGCCCTATCGGGGGACGGCGTACCGCCTGCTGGGGCCGGCCCCGGCGCCGGTGGCCAAGGTGAACGACCGCTACCGCTACCGGCTGGTGCTCAACACAAAGAACACCCGGGCCATGCGGCAGCTTGTGGCCCATCTGCTCCGGCAGGCCCAGTCGGACAGGCAGAACCGTGGGGTGGCCCTGTACGCGGATCTGGATCCCATGGAATAAAGAGGAGGAATTTGCGATGGCTTTGCGAAAAATATTAACTCAAGGGGATCCGACCCTGGGGAAGGTGTGTCGGCCAGTGGAGAAGTTCGACCGGAAGCTCCACTGGCTGCTGGACGATCTAAAGGAGACGCTGGAGAACGCCGGGGGCGTGGGGCTGGCCGCGCCCCAGATCGGCATACTCCGTCGGGCTGTGATCGTGATGGATGACCAGGATCAGATGATTGAGCTGGTAAACCCGGAGATCGTCCGCAAGGAAGGGGAGCAGGGGGGCTGGGAGGGCTGCCTCAGCGTGCCCAACCAGTACGGTTGGGTGCTCCGCCCCAGCTCGGTGACCGTCCGGGCCCAGGATCGGGACGGGAATTTCTTTGAGGTGTCCGGGGAGGAGATGGTGGCCCGCTGCTTCTGCCACGAGCTGGAGCACCTGGAGGGCCACCTGTTTGTGGAGCGCACCGATGGGGAGCTCTACACCATGGAGGAGCTGGACGCCATGGAGGCGGAGCAGACCGAGGCCCGGAGGCCCCGGCGGAAAAGGAGAAAGCGGGCATGAGAATCGTATTCATGGGCACCCCGGATTTTGCGGTGCCCTCGCTAAAGGCGCTGGTGGAGGCGGGGCATGAGATCCGCGGGGTGTTCACCCAGCCGGACAAGCCGAAAAACCGGGGCATGAAACTCCAGGCACCGCCTGTGAAGGAATATGCCTTGTCGGTTGGTTTGCCAGTGTTTCAGCCCGTCAGGCTGCGTGATGGGGAGGCACTGGAAATTCTGAAGGAGCTGGAGCCGGAGCTCATCGCGGTGGCGGCCTACGGGAAGATCCTGCCGGTGGACATTTTGGAGGTGCCCCGGCTGGGGTGCGTCAACGTTCACTCGTCCCTGCTGCCCAAGTACCGGGGGGCGGCCCCCATCAACTGGGCCATTCTCAACGGAGAGGACGAGACGGGCGTCACCATCATGGTTATGGCGGAGGGGATGGACACCGGGGACATCCTGGCCCAGCGGGCCACCCCCATCCGGATAGACGAGAATGCCGCCCAGCTCTTTGATCGCTTGGCCCAGATGGGGGCGGAGCTGCTGGTGGAGACGGTGGCGGGCATTGAGGCGGGGACGGTGAAGGCCGTGCCCCAGGACGAGAGCAGGGCCAGCCATGCCCCCATGCTGTCCCGGGATCTGTCCCCCATGGACTGGAGCAGAACGGCCCGACAGCTCCACGATCAGGTGCGGGGGCTGTATCCCTGGCCGGCGGCTGTGGCTGCGGTGGATGGGGTGCGGTGCAAGATCCTGCGTACCGCCCTGGCGGAGGACGCCGGGGGCCAGGCGCCGGGTACGGTGCTCCAGGCGGATAAACGGGGCCTGCGGGTGGCCTGCGGCAGTGGAGCGCTGGAGATTCTGGAGCTCCAGCCGGACGGGAAGAAGGCCATGGCCGCGTCCGCCTTCCTGATGGGCCACCCCATCCGGATGGGCACAGTTTTGACAGGTTAGGAGGAAGCCCCGATGGGTTCTGCCAGAGAGGCCGCGCTGATCACTTTGACCGCCTGTGAGCGGCAGGGGGCGTGGTCAGATGGATATCTGAAAAAGACGCTGCGGGAGCAGGAACTGGACAAGCGGGACGCGGCCCTGGCCTCCCGGCTGTGCTATGGGGTATTGCAGAACAGGCTGCTGCTGGACTGGCATCTGGCCCGGTTCTGCAGCCGGAAGCTGGAGGCGTTGGAGGCCCCGGTGCTGTGTGGGCTTCGGGCGGCGGTCTATCAATTCCTGTTTTTGGATAAAATTCCGCCCAGCGCGGCGGTGAACGAGGCGGTGGAGCTGACAAAAAAATACTGCCGCAATCCCCGGGCCGCCGGGATGGTGAACGGCATCCTGCGGGCCATGCTTCGGCAAAAGGATCTGCTGGAGCCGGAAGGACATGACAAGGTAGAAACCTTGTCAATAAAATACAGCCACCCTCAATGGCTGGTGGAGGAATTTCTGGCCGAGCTGGGCCCGGACGGGGCGGAAGCCTTGTTGGCCGCAGACAACCTCCAGCCCCCCACCACGGCCCAGGTCAACTCCCTTCGGACTGATCCGGACAGGCTGGCGGAGGAGCTGTGGAGCGAGGGGGTGGAGGTCACACCCCACCCGTGGCTGCCCGGGTGCCTGCTGATGAGCGGGTCGGGCGATCTGGAGCGGCTGGCAGCATTTCGGGAGGGCCGCTTTTATGTGCAGGATCCGGCGGCTCGGCTGGCGGTGACGGCTGCCGGGCTCAGGCCGGGCCAACGGGTGCTGGATAGCTGCGCCGCCCCCGGAGGAAAATCCTTTGCCGCCGCTATTGAGCTGGAAAACCGGGGAGAGGTTCTCGCTTGTGATATCCACCCCCACAAAATCAGGCTACTCCAGGCGGGGCGGGATCGGCTGGGCCTGTCCGTCATCTCCCCCTGCCTCCAGAGTGCATCGGAGCGGAAGGAGGAGTGGCTGGACGGGTTTGACGCGGTGATCACCGATGTGCCCTGCTCAGGGCTGGGCATCATCCGCAAGAAGCCGGACATCCGATACAAGAATCCCAAGGCGTTGGAGGGGCTGCCCCAGGTGCAGCAGGCCATTTTGGGTAACTGCGCCCGGTACGTCCGGCCCGGTGGGGTGCTGATTTACTCCACCTGCACCGTGCTCCAGCGGGAAAATGGGGATGTGGTGGACAGGTTTTTAGCGGAAAATCCGCAGTTTGCACCGGAGCCCTTCTCCCTACCCGAGCTTGGGGAGCAGCCAGGACGGATCACCTTCTGGCCCCACATTCACAATACAGACGGGTTTTTCGTGGCCAAGCTGCGCAGGAAGGGGTGATCCCGGTGGTGGATCTGAAATCCATGACGCTGGAGGAGCTGTCCGCCTACTTCAAGGAGCTGGGACAACCCGGGTTTCGGGCTAAGCAGGTGTTCCGCTGGCTCCACCGGGGGGTGGAGTCCTTCGACGAGATGAGCGATCTGCCCCGTGCCCTGCGGGACGCTCTGAAGGAGCGGTGCCTCCTCACGGTGCCCCGGGTGGAGCGCAGGCAGGTGTCTCAGGTGGACGGCACCATAAAATACCTCTGGCGTCTTTTGGACGGAAATTGCATTGAAACGGTTTTGATGCGGTACAAGCATGGGAATACTGTTTGTGTGTCCAGCCAGGTGGGCTGCAACATGGGCTGCGTGTTCTGCGCCTCCACTCTTGGCGGCAAGGTTCGAGACTTGTCACCCGCTGAGATCCTTGACCAAGTTATCTTTACCCAGAAGGATAGCGGAGCGGAGATCTCCAATATCGTGCTGATGGGGATTGGGGAGCCGCTGGATAATTTCGACCATGTGCTGCGCTTTCTCACGCTGGTGAATCACCCGGATGGACTTAACATTGGGATGCGGCATATCTCCCTGTCCACCTGCGGCTTGAGAAAGAAAATTGACAAACTGGCCCTTCTTGGGTTACAATTGACATTAAGCGTTTCCCTCCACGCCCCAGACGACGAGACCCGCAGCCGGCTGATGCCGGTGAACCGGGCGGTGGGAGTGGGGCCGCTGATGGAGACCTGCCGCCGGTACTTCGAAACCACGGGACGGCGGATCTCTTACGAGTACGCCATGATTGACGGGGTGAACGACAGCGATGCCCAGGCTGACCAGCTGGCAGAGCTGCTCCGGGGCCAGCCCGGGCACGTAAACCTGATCCCGCTGAACGATGTGGCGGAGTCGCCGCTGAAGCCCAGCCGCCGGGTGCGGCAGTTCCAGCAGCGGCTGGAGGGGCACGGCGTCACCGTCACCGTGCGCCGGAAGCTGGGAAGCGACATCGACGCCTCCTGCGGACAGCTCCGGCGCAGGCACATGGACGGCGGAGCTTCATGGTGAGGCCCTTGATTCCGGAAAGGAGGGATCTTCAGTGAGACTGTTCGGCGTGACGGACGTTGGCCGCCACCGAAAGGACAACCAGGACAGCTGGGCATTTCGAGACTTGGACGGAGCGGCCCTACTGGTGGTATGCGACGGCATGGGTGGAGCTCAGGCGGGAGGCGTGGCCAGCTCCGTGGCGGCAGATTGCTTTTCCAACGCGGTGGAGGAGCGGTTCTCCCAGGGATCCCGGGATGATCCAGAGTGGTGGGAGGACGTGCTGGCGGAGGCCTCCGCCCTGGCCAACCGGAAGGTGTTTGAGCTGGCCCAGGCCAACCCGGAGTACCGGGGCATGGGCACCACGCTGGTGGCGGCTCTGGCCCTGCCGGGGGAATCCTACGTGGTAAACGTGGGGGACAGCCGATGTTATCTCATAGAAAACGGGATGATTCGGCAGGTGACGGTGGATCACTCCCTGGTGCAGCTCCTGGTGGATCGGGGGGAGATCACCGTAGAGGAGGCCCGCCGCCACCCCCAGAAGAACCTGATCACCCGGGCGCTGGGGGTGGAGCCCACGGTGGCCTTTGACCTGCTTCGGGTGGAGACCGGCCAGGGCAGCCGTCTGCTGCTGTGCAGCGACGGGCTGTCCAACGTGCTGCCGGATTCGATGCTGCTTCAGACCTCGCTGGAGGAGCGGGATCCGGAGGCGCTGTGCCGCAGGCTGGTGGATATGACGCTGGAACAGGGCGCGCCGGATAACGTCACTGTTGTCCTGGCGCAGCTGTAAGCAATCTGTAGGAGGACTTTTACCATGGATCAATACATAGGTAAAATGCTCGACAACCGGTATGAGATCATGGAGTGCATCGGCATGGGCGGCATGGCGATGGTCTATAAGACCCGAGATCACCGGCTCAACCGGCTGGTGGCGGTGAAGATCCTGAAGCCGGAGCTGGCCCAGGACGCCGAGTTCCGCCGCCGCTTCCATGACGAGTCCCAGGCTGTGGCCATGCTATCCCACGCCAATATCGTGTCTGTATACGATGTGAGCCAGTCCGACGGGCTGGACTACATCGTCATGGAGCTGGTGGACGGGCTGACGCTGAAGCAGTATATGCAGCGCCGGGGCACCCCCCTGAACTGGCGGGAGGCCCAGCACTTCATCACCCAGATCATGCGGGCGCTGAGCCACGCCCACTCCAGGGGCATTATCCATCGGGACATCAAGCCCCACAATGTTATGGTGCTCAGGGATGGCAGCGTGAAGGTCACCGATTTCGGCATCGCCCAGCTGGCCAGCGCCGCCCAGAACACCATGACCCAGGAGGCTATTGGCTCCGTCCACTATATCTCCCCGGAGCAGGCCAGAGGGAGCCATGTGGACTGCCGCACCGATATCTACTCCGCCGGCGTGGTGCTCTACGAGATGCTCACCGGGCGTCTGCCCTTCGAGAGTGACACACCCATGGGGGTGGCGATCCAGCACATCAGCGCCATCCCAGTGCCCCCCCGCAGCCTGAACCCGGACGTGCCCCAGGCGCTGGAGGATATCACCATGCGGGCCATGGCGCCAGACGTCAACCAGCGGTACGGATCGGCGGACGAGATGCTGGACGATCTAAAGGAGTTCCGCAAGAATCCGGACATGGAGGTGTCCCAGCCCATTCCCCAGAACGAGGTGGACGAACCCACCATGGTGGTGCCCGTCAGCCGGAGCAGCGCCGGGGACACGGAGCGCCGCCGCCGGGAGGCTGCCCGGGAGCCGGAGCGCCGGGAGCGCCGCTACCGGGAGGAGGAGCTGGACGAGTACGACGATCCGCCTGCTCGGGGAACTAACATTGTGCCCGCGGTGGCCGCCATCGTAGTGATTTTGATCTTCATCGGCGGTATGATCTTTTTCCTCTATAATTTCCTGCTGAAGGGGATGTTTGAGGAGAAAAAGGAATATCCGGTGCCCTCTCTGCTGGGGTATACTCTGGAGGATCTGGCGAAAAACCCGGCCCTATTAGGGGAGTTTAAGTATGAGGAAGGGGACACCGTCTACAGCCAGGAGTATCCGGAGGGCCAGATCTGTGCCCAGACCCCCGAGGCCAAAACTATGGTCAAGGAGGGGGATCTGGTTATCAAGGTCACCATCAGCGGCGGAGAAGATACGATGTATATGCCGGCGGTGGACGGCTGGGAGTATCGGCAGGCGCTGCTGAAGCTGCAAAACGAGATGGGGCTTGACGTGGAAGTGCAGGAGGAGTTCTCCGACACCATCACCAAGGGCATGATTATCTCCTATACGCCCATGAAGGACATCATTGTGGAAAAGGGCGACAAGGTGGTACTGGTTGTGAGCAAGGGCCCGGAGACCCCCAAGGTAACGGTGCCCAGCTTTGTGAGTTGGAACCTTGAGGATGTGGAGCGGCAGCTGGGCGCTATGGGCCTCATCCGGGGCAAGGTGGATAATCACCCCAGCTCCGAGTATGCCGAGGGCAAGGTGATCTGGCAGAGCGTGCTGGGCGAGGTGGAGAAGGGCACTGTCATCGACTTCTGGGTGAGCACAGGCCCGGAGGAAACGGAGCCGCCGGAGACGGAGCCGCCCGCCACTGAACCGCCGCCCACCGAACCCCCCGCCACGGAGACGCCCCCCATTCCCACGGAGGATGTGGGCGTGCCCGCCAGCACCAAGTTCATTGATGTGGATCTCAGCGGGTTTACGGGGACGGTGGAGGTGCGTATCCAGGTGGGGGATCAAGTGATCTTCGATGGCTCGGTGGACGCGTCCACCGGAGTGCTGAGCAAGCCCGCCACCGCCTCTGGGGTGCAGCTTGTGTCCATCTATATCAACAGCGAGCTGGAACGCAGCTATCATCTGAATTTTTCACAATGACGGGCCGGATTGTCAAGGCCCTCAGCGGGTTTTATTACGTGGATACCGGCGAGGAGCCGCCCGTCCCCTGCCGGGGGAGGGGGCGGCTCCGCCTACAGAAGCTCACACCCCTGGTGGGGGATCGGGTGGAGATCAGCAGGCTGGACGACGGGACGGGGATGGTGGACGCCGTCCTGCCCCGGAAAAACCAGTTCCGCCGCCCCATGGTGGCTAACATCGACCAGATGGTGATCATCGCGTCGGGGGCGATTCCCGTCACCGATCCCTTTCTCATTGACCGCATGGCGGCCATGGCGGAATGGAAGGGCTGTGAGGTGCTGATCTGCTTTAACAAGTGCGATCTGGATCGGGCGGACGGGCTGGCGGCGGTCTACCGGGAGGCGGGCTTCCCCACCCTTCAGGTCAGTGCGGAGACGGGGGACGGGATCCCGGAGCTGGCGGCGGCTATTGCTGGGAAGGTGTCCGCCTTTACAGGCAATTCCGGCGTAGGTAAATCCAGCATTTTGAACGCCCTCCAGCCCGGCTTCGGCCTGGAGGTGGGGGATGTGAGTGAAAAGCTGGGGCGGGGCCGCCACACCACCCGGCACGTGGAGCTGTTCCCAGTGGCGGGCGGGCTGGCGGCGGACACGCCGGGCTTCTCCGCTTTTGACGTGGAGCGGATGGAGGCCATCCCCAAGGAGGAACTGGCCGGAGCCTTCCGGGAATTCCGGCCCTTCCTGGACGAGTGCCGCTTCCAGGGCTGCGCCCACGTAAAGGAGCGGGGCTGCGCCGTGCGGGAGGCGGTGGCGGCGGGGAAAATCGCCCCCAGCCGCCATAAAAGCTACGTCCGGCTGTACGAACAGGCCAAGGAGATCCCGGACTGGGAGAAACGAAAAAATTGAATGGAACCGGACAGCCCCCTTTTTCATATGCTGGTATAGATTCCAGCGTTGAGAAAGGGGGCAGTTTTCATGCGAGTCGTGGTGGTGAAGTTTCCGAAGGCTCTTTGTGGCCTGATGCGCAAGATCTTTCACATGGATTGAGTGTCGGACATATCCTGGCCCCTCCCGGCATATAGTGGACACAGAATACGTGCAAGGAGAGGAAGCCTATGGACATGGAGCTGCAGCGCATTGTGCTGGAGGGGTATCGGCCCGTCAGCCAGGGGATGTTTTCTCAGGAGGAGACGTTGGAGAGCATTGTGCCCGACGCCTGCCCGGACATCTCCCGGATCGTCTCGGCGGTGGGCAAGGTGTTTTTGAAGGAGAAGGAGTTGGGGGAGGGTTCCCTGCGGCTGTCCGGCACCGCCCGGGTAACCGTGCTCTACATACCGGAGGGGGAGACCGCCCTTCGGCCGTTGGAGGTGTCCATTCCCTTCCAGTGCGTTCGAGACGACCCGCAGTTCCATGCCGGGTGCCCCGTACAGGCTACGGTTCAGGCCGCCTCGGCGGACGCGCGAACCATCAACCCCCGGAAGATGCTGGTGCGGGTCAACCTGACGGTGTGGACGGCGGCCTACCAGCAGGAGCGGCAGGAGCTGAGCTGCGATGTGAGCTGCGGGGAGGAGGCCGGGGTGGAGAAGCTGCTCACCCCCTGCAAATGCTGCGTGATCCCCGACGTGGCGGAAAAGACGTTCACCTTCTCCGACGTACTGCGGCCCCCGGCCTCCAAGCCGGAGATGGAGGAGCTGCTGTTCTACCGGGCGGAGCTGGGGGCAGTGGACGCCAAGTTTATCGGAAGGAAGCTGGTGCTCAAGGGAGACGTCCAGCTGATCACCCTGTACCGGGGCGGGGAGGGGCTGGTGCCCCTGCGCTTTGAGCTGCCCTACTCTCAGATCCTGGATCTGGGGGAGGTCCCGGAGGAGGCGGAGCCGGAGGCGGTGGTGACGCTGAAAAGTGTGGACTGCCGCCTGCGGGAGGGGGAACTGGAGGTGACGCTGGAGGCGCTGGCCCAGGCCGCCCTGTGGGTGCGCCGATCCGTGACCCTGATCAGCGACGCCTACTGCCTCAAACAGCCTCTTGATGTGGAGCGAGCCCCGGCCCGGCTGTGCACCATGGCGGAGCGCACATTCCGGCGGGAGACCGCCCGGAAGCTGTGCGAGTCTGGCATACCCGCCAAGCAAGTGCTGGACTGTGCCGTATCGGTGACCTCCATGGCCTCCGCCCCAGCGGAGGGCGGTATGGAGTTTACCGCCCAGGCCATCGCGTCCATCCTCTACCTCAGCGAGGACGACGCCCTGTGCGGCGTGGAGGTGGATATCCCCGTGTCCTGCCGGGGGGAGCTGCCACCGGGCTGTACCTGCACCTGTACCTGCCGCCCCGTGGGGGAGGCCACCGCCGTCCCCGTCACCGGCGGGCTGGAGGTGCGCTTTGAGGCGGAGTTCGCCTGGACCACCATCCGGGAGGAGCAGGCGGCCTGCGTCACCGATCTGAAGCCCAGCGGGATCAAGGAGACCGGGGTGCGGCCCTCGGTGGTGATCCGCCGGGTGGAGCGGGGAGAGGCACTGTGGGACATCGCCAAAGCCTGCGGATCGACGGTGGAGGACATCTGCGGCGCCAACGGCCTCGCCTCCCCGGAGGCGGCGGAGGGGGAGCTGCTGCTCATCCCCGCCAGAAGATGCTGACAAAAGCCGGCGGCGTGGACAAAATCCACGCCGCCGCTGTCATATTCGCCGCCCTGTCCCCATACATATAAGACGAGTATGCGGTGAGGAGGGTTCAGCTTTGGAAAACAAACTGTATGAGGATATCGCCCAGCGCACCCAGGGCGACATCTATATCGGCGTGGTGGGCCCCGTGCGGACGGGGAAGTCCACCTTCATCAAGCGGTTCATGGAGACCCTGGTGCTGCCCAAGATCGAAAACAGCTACATCCGGGATCGGGCCCGGGATGAGCTGCCCCAGAGCGGCTCCGGCCGGGTGGTGATGACCGCCGAACCCAAGTTCGTCCCCGAGGACGCGGTGGAGATGGTGATGGAGGACGGTGGGGTGTTCTCCGTCCGGCTCATCGACTGCGTGGGTTACATGGTGCCCAGCGCCCTGGGGCAGATGGACGGGGATCAGCCCCGGATGGTGATGACCCCCTGGTTCGACCACGAGATCCCCATGACGGAGGCGGCGGAGTTCGGCACCCAGAAGGTGATCACCGACCACTCCACCATCGGCATTGTGGTGACCACCGACGGCTCGGTGACCGACATCCCCCGGGAGGACTACCTGGAGGCGGAGGAGCGGGTGATCAGCGAGCTGAAGGGGCTGGGCAAGCCCTTCATGGTGCTGCTCAACTCCGCCCAGCCCTACAGTGAGCGGGCCCAGACCCTCCAGGCGGATATCGCGGAGCGGTATGATGTGACCTGCCTGGCCGCCAACTGCCTGACCCTGGACGAGGGGGCGGTGAGCGAGATCATCCGGGCGGTGCTCCACGAGTTCCCCATGAAGCAGATGGATCTGTTCCTGCCCCCTTGGGTGGATGTACTGCCCTTCGACCACCCCATCAAGAGCGGGCTGTACGCCATGATCCGGGAGGAGACGGAGGGTCTCCAGCGCCTGCGGGACGCGGAGGGTGCGGTGCTGGCCATGGGAGACAGGGAGGAGGTGAGCTCCGCCGTCCTCAACCGGATGGACATGGGCAGCGGCGTCGTCACCGCCACCCTGGAGCTGCCCCGGGCGCTGTTTTACTCCACCGTGTCCGAGCGGTGCGGGCTGGAGATCCGGGACGACGGGGATCTCATCGACCAGCTCACCCAGATGGCGTGTATGAAGCGCAGCTATGAGAAGGTGGAGGACGCCCTGAAGCAGGTGGAGGCCACGGGCTACGGCATTGTGATGCCCGACCCCCAGGAGATGACGCTGGAGGAGCCGGAGATCGTCAAGCAGGGGGGACGGTACGGCGTGCGGCTCAAGGCGTCTGCCCCCTCCATCCATATGATGCGGGCGGATATCCGGGCAGAGGTGTCCCCCATCATGGGCACCGAGAAGCAGTCGGAGGAGATGGTGGACTACCTGCTCCAGCAGTTTGAGGGGGACACGGGGAAGATCTGGGACTCCAACATCTTTGGGCGCTCCTTCCACGAGCTGGTGGGGGAGGACTTGAACGGCAAGCTGAAGCGGATGCCGGAGGAGGCCCGGGAGAAGTTGCGGGAGACCTTACAGCGGATCATCAACGAGGGCTCCGGGGGGCTGATCTGCATCATCTTATGAAAAAGAGGAGCGGCAAGGCAGAACGCCTTACCGCTCCTCTTTTAATAGCCCGTAAAAATAGAGGTCGGCCCAGTTTCCGTCATTGTCTTTTGTTTGGCTTCGCTGGATTCCCTCCAGCCGCATACCGAGTTTTTTCATTAGGCCAACCGATTTTACGCTGTCAATGGCTTCTGCAAATATTTTGTGTACTTCCAGCTTACTGAAAGCATACTCAACCACCGCTTTGCAGGATTCAAATGCATAGCCCTGCCGCCAATAGTTTTTGTTGAATATCCAGCCAATTTCGTAAACGCCTTCTTCAGAAGCCTTGAATAGGATATAGCCAATCATTTTGCCGCTGTCCTTGTGAACTGCGGCGACAGCCCCTCTTTTCTCAATACAAAACGTTGATAAGAAATCAGTTGTTTTTTCAGGACTGTATGCAGGCTCACAATGCTTCATCACCTCGGCATTACCAAAAATCTCATATAAATCTTCTAAGTCACCCATTGTATACTCCCGAATGATCATCCTTTGAGTTTCAATATACATAATAAACCACTTCCTCATAATGAACTTGTCATTTTGAATAAGAAAAAGGCCAGTACAGCGGAAGGCACTGATCAGCCCTCCAAATTGATTAGCTCATACAATCCGTCACGATCCAAGACAACCATCGACCGATACCCCAGTTCCACCAGCCCCTGATCGGCCAGCTCTCCCAGCACCCGGCTCACCGTCACCCGGGACAGGCCCACCGCCTGCCCGATCCCCTCGTGGGTAACGCGGATAGCGCCGTCTGACCCGGCGGGCTGGCTGAGCAGCCAGCGGGCGATCCGCTGCTGGGCGGGCAGGGAGGAGGCCCCCACGTGGTCGGACAGCAGCCGCACCGTCCGGGCCAGATACTGGAGCATTGGCAGGGCCAGCTCCGGGTGGCGCTGGAAGGCGGCGTCCAGCTGCTCCCGGTTGACGGACAGAATCCGGCAGTTCTCCAGCGCCATGGCGGAGGTGACCCGGGGGCAGCCATCAAAAAAGGACGCCTCGCCCATGAGATCCCCGGCGCGGTGGACGGCCAGCACCCGTTCTTCACCGGCGGGGGTACTGATAAAGCTGCGTACCGAGCCGGATGCCAGATAATAGAAGCAGTCCGGGTTGGCGCCCTGCAAATAGACGAGCTGTCCCGTCCGGTACGTCCGGGGGGCCCGGCCCTCCGCCAGCGGATCCCATACCGCCATGCCCATCACCTCGCTGCTGAAGTTTCGTTTTAGACATTGTATCACAGTTTGCATTTTTCGTCCAGAACTTCTGGCATAATCAGAGCACAAACGTCAAGGCCGCCTGTGAGGCATGAGGCTATTTTGAGGAGGAATCGCAAATGGGAATGACAATGACCCAGAAAATTCTGGCCCGATCCGCCGGGCTCGCTTCGGTGGAGGCCGGCCAGCTCATCGAGGGGAAGCTGGATCTGGTGCTGGGCAACGACATCACCACCCCGGTGGCCATCACGGAATTTGAAAAGGCGGGGCTGTCCAGCGTATTTGACCGGGACAAAATCGCCATCGTGCTGGATCACTCCACCCCCTGCAAGGACATCAAGTCCGCCCAGCTGTGCGCCGCCTGCCGCCAGTTCGCGAAAAAGCACGCCATCACCCACTTCTATGACGTGGGCAGGATGGGGATTGAGCACGCCCTTCTGCCGGAGCAGGGGCTCACCGCCCCCGGCGAGGTGATCATCGGCGCGGACTCCCACACCTGTACTTACGGGGCCCTGGGGGCCTTCTCCACCGGCGTGGGCTCCACCGACATGGCGGCGGGCATGGCCACCGGGCTGGCCTGGTTCAAGGTGCCCTCTGCCATCCGGGTGAACCTGGTGGGGAAGCTGGGCCGGTTTGTCAGCGGCAAGGACGTAATTTTGCACCTCATCGGCATGATCGGGGTGGACGGGGCGCTGTACCAGTCCCTGGAATTTACCGGGGAGGGGGTGGCCTCCCTGGAGATGGACGACCGGTTCACCATTTGCAACATGGCCATTGAGGCCGGGGCGAAAAACGGCATTTTCCCGATAGACGATAAGACGCTGGACTACTTAAAGGGCCGGGTTGACCGGGAATTTACCACCTTTGAGGCAGATCCGGACGCCCAGTATGCCCAGGAACTCACCATTGACCTGTCCGCCCTGCGGCCCACGGTGGCCTTCCCCCATCTGCCCTCCAACACCAGAACCGTGGACGAGGCGGCGGGGAAGCCCATCCAGCAGGTGGTGATCGGCTCCTGCACCAACGGGCGGCTGAAGGATCTGCGGGAGGCCGCCGACGTCCTGCGGGGCCGAAAGGTGGCCGACGGGGTGCGCTGCATCGTCATCCCCGCCACGCAGCAAATCTATCTGGACGCCATGGCCGAGGATCTGGTGGCCGACTTCATTCAAGCGGGCGCGGTGGTGTCCACCCCCACCTGCGGGCCCTGTCTTGGGGGGCACATGGGAGTGCTAAGCGATGGAGAGTGGGCGGTGTCCACCACTAACCGGAACTTTGTGGGCCGCATGGGGCCCACCAGCTCCATGATCATCTTAGCCAGCCCCGCGGTGGCGGCTGCCAGCGCCGTCACCGGCGTCCTGACCGATCCGGCCAGCCTTTGAGAGGAGTGTAAAGTGATGAAGATTTACAAATATGGTGATAATGTGGACACCGATGTGATCATACCCGCCCGGTATCTCAACGCTCCGGACAAGAAGTCCCTGGCCTCCCACTGCATGGAGGACATCGACGCGGGGTTTGCCTCCTCGGTTGAGGCAGGTGATATCGTGGTGGGTGGCAGCAATTTTGGCTGCGGTTCCAGCCGGGAACACGCCCCTCTGGCCATTAAGGCCTGCGGGGTAAAGTGCGTCATCGCCAAGAGCTTCGCCAGGATTTTCTACCGCAACGCCATCAACATTGGCTTCCCCATTCTGGAGTGCCCGGAGGCGGTGGACGGCATTTCCCCGGGGGATCAGGTGTCGGTGGACTTTGGCACTGGGGTGATCGTCAATGAGAGCACCGGGGCAAGGTTCCAGGCCGCGCCCTTCCCCGAGTTCGTCAATGGCATCATTGAGCATGGGGGGCTGTTGAAGTCACTGAAGGCCCGGGGGGTGGCGAAATGAAGTATAAAATCGCGCTGATCCGAGGAGACGGCATCGGCCCCGAGATCGTAAACGAGACGGTGAAGGTCATCGACAGGGTGGGGGAAAAGTTCGGTCACACCTTTGAATATGTGGACGTGCTACTGGGAGGCTGCGCCACCGACGCGGTGGGGGTGAGCTATCCCGAGGGGACGGCGGATCGGTGCAAATCCTGCGACGCGGTGCTCCTGGGGGCGGTGGGCGGCCCCAAGTGGGGCAGCGATAAGCCGGCGGAGCAGCGTCCGGAGACGGCTCTGTTGGCCATTCGTAAAGACTTAGGACTTTACGCTAATTTGCGCCCTGCTGCCCTGCGGCCGGCGCTGATGGACGCCTGCCCGCTGAAGCGGGAGACGGCGGAGCGGGGCATTGATCTGCTGATGGTGCGAGAGCTCACCGGGGGCATCTATTTTGGAAAGCGGGACAAGTACCAGACGGAGGATCGGGGCATGGAGGCCACCGATCTGATGGCCTATTCCGAGAAGGAGATCGAGCGCATCGGCCGCCGGGCCTTCGAGATGGCCCGCCTGCGTCGAAAAAAGGTGTCCAGCGTGGATAAGGCCAACGTATTGGAGACCAGCCGACTGTGGCGCTCGATGATGCACCGGCTGGCGAAAGAATACGCGGACGTGGCCTATGAGGATGTGCTGGTGGACAACTGTGCCATGCAGCTGGTACGGGATCCGGGCCAGTTCGACGTAGTAGTAACGGAGAATATGTTCGGGGATATTCTGTCCGACGAGGCGTCTATGATCACCGGATCCATTGGGTTGCTGCCCTCCGCGTCCATGGGGGATGGGGCCCCGGCGCTGTATGAGCCTATCCATGGCTCCGCCCCGGATATCGCGGGGCAGGATAAGGCAAACCCCATCGCCACCATTCTGTCTGCGGCCATGATGTTCCGGTACTCCTTCCAGCTGGCGGAGGAGGCGAATGCCGTCGAAGCCGCTGTGGACAAGGCGCTGGCGGAGGGCTGGCGCACCGCCGATATCGCCAAGCCTGGGGAGGCGATTATCGGCACAAGGCGGATGGGCGAGATCATTCGGGAGCATATCTGATGGAGAAAAGCCGGGGCAGATGCGTCCTGGCTTTCCCGCTCTGTCTTGCAATACGACGCAGGCCATGTTAAAATATCCTAATAGAATGACGGAAGGGGAGAGGGCATATGATCCTGGCGATTGACATCGGAAACCTGGGCACTACCATCGCGCTGTTCCAGGAGGACGGTACGCTGTCCTTCCAGTCCGAGCTGGGCACCGACCCCAAGATGACCGACGACCGCTGCGCCATCGATTTGATGGGGGTGTTTCACTTGTACCAGGCGGAGCCTTCAGATGTAAAGGGCTCTATCCTGTCAAGCGTTGTGCCGCCGATTACTGCATCCTATGCGCGTACCCTGCGGCGGCTTACAGGGCGCTCCCCGCTGCTGGTGGGGCCGGGACTGAAGACGGGACTGAACATCAAGGCGGAGATCCATGACCAGCTGGGCAGCGATATTGTGGCCTCCTCTGTGGCAGCTGCCACCCTCTATCCAACCCCCGCCATTGTGATCAACTCCCGGACTGCCGTCACCTTTTCCTATCTGAGCGACCACGCCTTTGAGGGATGCGCCATTATGCCCGGCATGGACATCGCCCTGGAGGCCCTGTCCCGGCACGGGGCCCAGCTCCCCCAGATCTCCGTGGCACAGGTGAACACCCCCCTGGGCCGGAACACAGTGGATTCCATGCGTGCGGGGGTGTTGTATGGCTACAGCGGCGCCTTTGACCGGGTGATCCAGGCCCTGGAGGAAGCGGCAGGGGCCTCCGCCGCCACGGTGGTGGCCACCGGGAGCCAGACACCGGAGCTCTATCACCACTGCCGCCGGGAGATCCGGTATGATCACGATCTGCTGGTGAAGGGGCTGTACCTGCTGTACCGGAAGAACACCCGGCGCTGAGCCCTGGCCCCGCCTGTGCCGTCAGGCGGGGCAGCTTTTCCCAGATAAATGCAGCTTTATCTTGCTGTGCCTGCAAAAATGCCCTTATTTCTCAGAATTTTTTTAACTTTTGCAGAGCAAGGCATATTATGCGGCGGAATAGTTTACTTGGAGGGATTATGTTGAAGGAACTTGCCCAAATTGCGTCTGCGGTACAGGTTTCCAGCACCATGGCTATTGACGCGCTGGCCAAGCAGATGAAGGCAGACGGCGTGGATGTGATCGGCTTTGGTGCAGGCGAGCCCGATTTCAATACACCGGCTCACATCAAGGCGGCGGCGGACAGGGCCATCGCCGACAATCTGACCCGATATACCCCGGCCTCCGGTACGCTGGCGCTAAAGGAGGCCGTCTGCCAAAGGATGCGCGAGGACTGCGGGGTGGCGTACGTGCCTTCCCAGGTGGTGGTATCCACTGGCGCTAAGCACTGTGTCTATCTGGCCTTGCGGGCGCTGGTCAACCCCGGCGACGAGGTCATCCTGCCCGCACCTTACTGGGTGAGCTACCTGGAGCTGATCAAGATGGTGGGCGGCCGGCCGGTGGTGGTCTCGGCAGGGGAGAAGGACGGGTTCAAAATAACGGCGGAGCAGCTTGCCGCCGCCATCACTCCCAGAACCAAGGCCCTGATTCTCAACAATCCCGGCAACCCCACCGGCATGGTGTATCACCGGGAGGAGCTGGAGGCCATCGCCCGGGTGTGCGTGGAACACGACCTCTATATGATCTCCGACGAGGTCTATTATGGGCTGATGTATGACGGAGAACCGTTTGTGTCAGCGGCTGCCCTGGGGAACGGTGTGGAGGATCGGGTCATTTTGGTCAACGGCGTATCCAAATCCTATGCCATGACCGGCTGGCGGATTGGCTATCTGCTGTCCAGCGAGAGAGTTGCCAAGGTGATGAGCAATTATGTGAGCCATTCCACCGGTTCTCCCTGCGCCATCTCCCAGGCGGCGGCAGTTGCCGCCCTCAGCGGCCCCCAGGACTGTGTGGAGGAGATGCGCAAGGCCTTTGAGCAGCGCCGGAACTATATTGTGGAGCGAATGAACCGAATGGACGGCGTAAGCTGCATCAGGCCGGAGGGGGCGTTCTATGTGATGATGAACATGGAGCAGCTCATCGGGAAAACCATCCATGGGGAACCCATACACACCTCCGATCAGTTTTGCGCGGCGTTTTTAAGGCATGGGCTGGTGGCCACCGTGCCGGGGAGCGGCTTCGGCGCGCCCAATTTCGTGCGCTGGTCTTACTCTGCCTCCATGGA
Source organism: uncultured Oscillospiraceae bacterium (assembly GCA_910584285.1). Classification (GTDB taxonomy): domain Bacteria; phylum Bacillota; class Clostridia; order Oscillospirales; family Oscillospiraceae; genus Enterenecus. The sequence goes on along the minus strand of CAJTYK010000005.1, from coordinate 21,212 downwards.
GAATATCAAAAAAGGCATGGATCGGCTGGAGGCTTTCTTGAAAAGCTGAATGGTTTGTTGTCCGAAATTTGTGGGAAACACTTGCAAACTGCCGCGGCTTTGGGTATACTATAGGTTGTTCGACAAAAACTGCAAGGAGGTTATCCTGAAATGGCCAAGATTACGAAGGATACCATCATCGGCGATATTCTGGACATCGCTCCCGACACCGCCCCCATTTTCCTGTCCATCGGGATGCACTGCCTGGGCTGCCCATCCTCCCGTGGGGAGACTGTGGAGCAGGCCTGCATGGTGCATGGCGTGGACGTGGAGGCGCTGCTGGAGAAGCTGAACGCCACCGTCGCCTGATTGACACCCTGAAAAGAGCGGATTTTCCGCTCTTTTCCTTTATTTTGAACGGAAGGGAGGGGGGCTCAATGGAGCTGGCACCCAGGCTGCGGGCCATCGCGGAGCAGGTGCCTCAGGGGGCCCACCTGGTGGACATTGGTACTGACCACGGATACCTCCCCGTGTGGCTGCTGCTGGCGGGACGCGTTGAGCACGCCATTGCCACCGATCTGCGGTCGGGGCCGCTGGAACGGGCCAGGCAGACAGCGAAGCGCTTTCAAGTGGAGGAGCAACTGGACTTCCGCCTGTGTGACGGTCTGTCCGCCGTCCACCCGGAGGAGGCGGACACAGTGGTCATCGCCGGGATGGGGGGGGAGACCATCGCCTCCATTTTAGAGGCCGCGCTCTGGACAAAGGAGGAGACGCTCCTGCTGCTCCAGCCCATGACCGGATTCGCGGAGCTGCGGAGTTGGCTGCAAGGGAATGGCTATCAAATTCAAAGTGAGCGCATAGCCTGTGAAGGGAAACGACTATACAGTATTTTGCAGGTGACAGGCGGAGAGATGCCCGTCCTCACCCCGGCCGAGCAGTGGGCGGGGCGGCAAAGCAGCGATCCCTTGCGGGCGGAGTACCTGAGGATGATCCGAAAAAAGGTTGAAAAATCCCTGTCAGGCCATCGAGCCGCCCGCACGCCGGATCAAGCCGCCATTGAGAAGCTAAAAATAGTGCTGTCCGGCCTGGAAGGGATGGAAAAGGAGCTGAACACCATGACAACTGTGGGCGAAGTGCTGGCATTTTTACAGGAAAAAGCGCCCTTTGAATTGCAGGAGGGCTTTGACAATGCCGGATTCCTGGTAGGGCGGGAGGGAGCGCGGGTGAGCAAGATCCTGGTATCCCTGGACATCACGGAGCAGGTGGTTGAGGAGGCCGCCGAGTTGGGGGCGCAGCTGATTGTGGCCCACCATCCGGTCATCTTTGGCGGGGTAAACTCTGTGACGGATCAGACGGTGACCGGGCGGATTTTGCTGGCCCTGGCGGAGCAGGGCATCGCCGCCATTTGTGCCCATACCAACCTGGACGCGGTGGAGGGGGGCGTGAACGACGCCCTGGCCCTGCGTCTGGGGCTTACCGGCCTTGAGTTGCTGAAGCAGAGCGGCGTGGACAAAGAGGGGAGACCCTATGGAATCGGCCGGGTGGGAACTGTGACGGAACAGCCCCTGTATGATTTCGCCATGGGCGTAAAGCGCCTGCTGGGGGCCAACGGCCTGCGGCTGGTGGATGGGGGCAGGCCCGTCCATAAGATTGCGGTGGGGGGCGGGGCCTGCGCCGGCATGATGGAAGATGCACTGGCCAAGGGCTGCGATACCTTTGTGACATCAGATGTAAAGTACAACCACTTTCTGGAGGCCAAGGCCCAAGGGCTGAACCTTATTGACGCCGGACACTTTCCTACAGAGGACGTGGTGTGCCCAGTGCTGCGGGACTGGCTGGCCCAGCGGTTCCCCCAGGTGTCGGTCGCCGTGTCCGCCCGTCATCATGAGGTGTTTTCTTACCTCTGATCCGGTATGAAGCATCCCCCGTCCTCATATGCTGGAGGGAAGGGGGACTGGCTTATGAAACGGGATCTGCTGCTGTTGTTTTTATGTCTCTGCGTGCTGGGAGGAGCTACCTGGATAGGGCGGGATCGGGTGGCGTCCGCGGTCTCCGCCCCGCCAGACACAGAGCGGGTGTTGATTCTGGATCCGGGGCACGGTGGGGAGGACGGCGGAGCCAGCGCTGCCAGCGGAACCACGGAGAGCGGTATCAATCTGGACATCGTGCTGAAAACGGAGGCGCTGATGGCCTTTTTAGGCATGAGGACGGAGCTGACCCGGAGCGAGGATCGTTCCATGCACAGCGAGGGGGCGCGCACCATCCGGGAGAAAAAGGTGTCGGATCTGAAGAACCGGGTGGCGTTTATCTCTGGATTTTCAAACGCCATGGTGATTAGTGTCCACCAAAATCACTTTACAGATACACGATACAGCGGGGCACAGGCCTTTTATAATGCTGGAGACGTGAGTCGTCAATGGGGAGAGGGCACCCAGGAGGTGTTGCGGGAGGTGCTGGACCGGAACAATGACCGCCGGGCAAAGCCCATGCCGGACGGGATCTATCTGTTCGAGCACATCAGCTGTCCCGCTATTCTGGTTGAGTGCGGCTTTCTCAGCAACGGGGAGGAGGCGTCCCTGCTGATGACCGACGCATACCAGCGAAAGATCGCTCTGGCGCTGGCCGGATCGTATGTGCGGGAATTACAAATGATACCCACCGTTTGGGGAGGAGAATGACCATGGCAAAGGCGAAAAGCCTGTTTTACTGCACGGAATGCGGAAATGAGTCGCTGAAATGGCAGGGGAGATGTCCCGCCTGCGGGGCCTGGAACACCATTGTTGAGCAGCCCGCGGCGGAGGTCAAAAAGAAAACCTCCGGGCCGTCGCCACGGGGCGGCGGCCTGCGCAGGCCACGGCCCATCGCCGAGGTAGAGGCAGTGGATGAGCTTCGCTTCAACACCGGCATGAGCGAGCTGGATCGGGTGCTGGGGGGCGGCGCGGTGAAGGGCTCTCTGGTGCTGGTGGGCGGCGCACCCGGCATCGGAAAATCCACACTGATGCTCCAGATCTGTGACAATTTGTGCCGGTTTGCCAATGTTTTATATGTATCAGGGGAGGAATCAGAGCGCCAGATCAAGCTGCGGGCCCAGCGGTTGGGCATCCGGGATGAGGGGCTGTACCTCTATTCGGAAACCAACCTGGACGACATTGTGGCCGCGGTGCAGGAACAGAAGCCCGACGTGCTCATAGTGGACTCCATCCAGACGATCTACAATGGGGATTCCAATTCCTCGCCGGGGAGCGTGGCCCAGGTGAAGGAGTGCACCATGGCGCTGATGCACCTGGCTAAGGGGATGGGGGTCACCGTGTTCGTGGTGGGCCACATCAATAAGGAGGGCTCATTGGCAGGGCCCAAAGTGTTGGAGCATATGGTGGACTGCGTACTCCATTTTGAGGGAGAGGAGCACAACTCTTACCGGATTCTGCGGGCGGCGAAGAACCGCTTCGGGGCCACCAATGAGATCGGCGTTTTTGAGATGGTGGACAAGGGGCTGGTGGAGGTGCCCAACCCGTCGGAGGCTATGCTGTCTGGCAGGCCGGAGAATATGCCCGGCTCCTGCGTCACCTGCGTGATGGAGGGGGTGCGGCCCGTGCTGGCGGAGGTGCAGGCGCTGCTGTCACCCTCGGCCTACGGCAACTCCCGGCGCTCCAGCAACGGGTTCGACTATAACCGGGCCATGATGATGCTGGCAGTGCTGGAGAAGCGGGGCGGGCTGATGCTGTCCAACTGCGATTTTTACGTGAACGTCATCGGCGGCTTGACCCTGGACGAGCCCGCGGCGGATCTGGCTCTGATCGTGGCGCTGGCTTCCAGCTTTCGGGACAAGCCCGTGCCCTTTGACCTGGCGGCCATCGGGGAGGTGGGCCTTACTGGAGAGCTGCGCTCCGTGAACACTCTGAACCAGCGGCTCAGCGAGGTGCGACGGCTGGGCTTCACCAAATGCCTGGTGCCTGCCAGGAGCAGCGGCAAGCTGCTGCCGCCCGACGGCTTAGAGCTGATTCGGGTGGGCAATATCCGTGAAGCTATCGCCGTGCTGGTTTGATGGGCGCGGCGTGAAGTTCAGGCAGGCCTCATTAGGGACGGCTTGGCCGGCGGGCTGGGCCTGTGCCAGGGTGCACAAGCCCTCGTCCTGGTATTTGCAGTTCTGTGTGCATGGGATTAGGCTCACAGAAATCACCCCATATCCTTGAATATAGAAATACGAGCTTTGACAGGCTGAACTGAGAGGAGGTGTGGATCGACATACTCAACTCAACAAAATAAAAATTTTGTTGAGTTGAGGAGAGGGGAAACCCTGGGAAACGCCCGGTTTTTCCGCTGGGCTCAAGATTCTGGCCGGAGCCTGCCAGCCGCTCTGGCCACCTGCCACTGTAGTCTGCCCAACTGTCCCCAAGTTATGAATGCCGATCCGAATCCATGATTGACTACCGCATTGAGGCGCCGCCTATCCTGCGGGATTTCCTGACCTACCATGAGACGATCCAGGGCCACTCCAAAAAAACTGTGGACGAATACTTCCTGGATCTGCGCACCTTTTTCCGCTACATTAAAATAGAAAAAGGCTGTGTTCCCCGGGCGACGCCCCTGGAACAGATCTCCATCAGCGATGTAGATCTGGCGCTGATTCGCTCGGTGACGCTGACGGATATCTACGCTTTTCTCAGCTTCCTGAGCCGTGATCGAGTTAAGAACGCCAACGATCCCAACTCCAGGTATGGGCTTGAGGTGTCCTCTCGGGCCAGAAAAGTCGCCACAATTCGATCTTTTTACAAGTATTTGGTGACAAAAGCCAAGCTTTTAGACGAAAGCCCCATCCAGGAGCTGGATTCACCCAAGATCCGGCAAACTTTGCCCCGTTACCTGACACTGGAGGAGAGCATCCAGCTTTTGGAATCCATCGACGGAGACAATGCAGAGCGGGATTTCTGCATCATCACGCTGTTTTTGAACTGCGGTCTACGAATTTCGGAGCTGGTGGGGCTCAACCTGGCCGACGTGCGGGGCGACCGGCTGCGGGTGTTAGGTAAGGGCAACAAGGAGCGGATCGTCTACCTCAACGCCGCCTGCCAGGCCGCGATTGAGGACTGGCTGGTGGTTCGATCCCAGTCCGGTGCGGCGGATCCCTACGCCTTGTTTATCACCCGCAAGCACACCCGCATCACCAAGGCGGGCGTCCACTATATGCTGAAGCAGCGGTTTACCGCTGCGGGGCTGGACAGCAGCAAATACTCCGCCCACAAGCTCCGCCACACCGCCGCCACCCTGATGCTGCAAAACGGCGTGGATGTGCGAACGCTCCAGGAGGTGTTGGGCCATGAGCACCTGAATACTACCCAGATCTACACCCATGTGGACAGCGACGCCTTGAAGGACGCCGCCCAATCCAATCCCCTGGGACAGCTCAAAGCCAAGCCGCGCCGAGGCCGGCCTAAAAAGCAGGAGGAATAGACGTGGAACAGATTCAGCGCATTATCTGCGGAAACGTGAATTGTTATTTAATTTCCAATGGGAACTATGCGATTTTGGTGGATACTGGCCGTGAAAAGCACCGGCAGAAGGTATTGGATGCCTGCAGGCCGTATCAGGTGCGGTTGTTGGTGCTCACCCATGGCCATATGGATCATGCACAAAACGCGGCCTTTTTATCTCGGGAGCTGAACTGTCCGGTTGCTATGCACAGGGCTGACCTTGATCTGCTGAAGGACAACATGAGCCAGGCGTTATCTGCCGACACGATTTTAGGCCGGATCGTATTGTCTGCCTCAATCAAAAGCTTCCAATTGTCCAACGGCATCCCGGCCTTTACGCCTGCCGTCTTTCTGAGCGAGGGTGACAGCCTGGAACGTTATGGATTTCCCGTGAACGTGGTCGGCCTTCCCGGTCACACAAACGGCTCCATTGGGCTGGACATAAGCGAAACGGATCTCATCGTGGGTGACGCGCTGATGAATATGGTTTATCCCACGGTTTCCATGCTCTACCATGACAGGGGCACGATGCTGGAAAGTGCACGGAAAATTGAAGCGTTCGGCGACCGGAACATCCACTTTGGTCACGGGAAATCTGTCAAAAATCGAAAATGGGCATCATAAACGCACAGCGCGGAGGGTTCACCCCCCCGCGCTGTCATTCATCCGTTCCAGGCCGGAATTCGGCCCGTTGGTCACCTTGAGAATCCCGACGATGTGGAGGAACCGCCACTCCACCACGTTTTGATAGCTGTCCAGCGGCCGGTAGTCGGCGTCGTTGGAGTGGGCGGCAATCAGGATATTATCCGGCCTGGGCACTGCCCCCACGGAAACCACCACCGGCGTGTGGGCGAATACTTCCCCGCTGCTCTCAAACCGGAGTTGGATAAAATCACCCGGACGTAGGAAATTCATGTGCACCTGGATGCCCACCGGCCCGTCGCTAAGCTGTGGCCTGGTCATGAAGTCCCAGAAAAACTGCACCCCTGTCCAGGATGGAGAACGGTCGGTGGCGTCGATATAGTACCAACCGAAGTCCGGCGTGAAGTTCATAATCCCGCCGCCGGCGTACAGGCATTGGGACGCAAAGTTGGTGCAGTCCCCGCCGATCTCGCTGAAATCATAGAAGGCCGGGTTGCGGGTATAGGCCCATTTGTGGGCGTAGGCCACCGCCGCCCGGCGATTATATGGAAGCAGTTGGATCATGCCGCCTCCCCCCTTTCCTGCCATCCTATGTACGCCGTCATTTTGTTGACACCGGCAGGAAAAAGCCTTTTCTGTTTTGTAGGTTTTGACCGCCAAAAACCGGAGCTTTTGCTTGCATTTTCCGGTGCTGAATGTTAAAATCATAACGGAAACCACCAAAATCAAATTTTGATAAGGAGTTGGACAATCATGCCACTGGTTACCTCTACTGAAATGTTCAAGAAGGCCTACGAGGGCGGCTACGCCATCGGCGCGTTCAACGTCAACAACATGGAGATCGTCCAGGGTATCACCGAGGCCTGCAAAGAGGAGAAGGCCCCCGTTATCCTCCAGGTGTCCAAGGGCGCCCGCGCCTACGCCAACCACACCTACCTGGTGAAGCTGGTGGAGGCCGCTGTGATTGAGTGCCCCGAGATCCCCATCGTGCTCCATCTGGATCACGGCCCCGACTTTGAGACCTGCAAGAGCTGCATCGACGGCGGCTTCACGTCCGTCATGATCGACGCCTCCTCCAAGCCCTTCGAGGAAAATATTGAGATCACCAAGAAGGTGGTGGAGTATGCCCACGACCACGGCGTGGTGGTGGAGGCCGAGCTGGGCACCCTGGCCGGCATTGAGGACGACGTGAAGGTGGCCGCCCATGCCGCCTCCTACACCCGGCCCGAGGAGGTGGAGGAGTTCGTGTCCAAGACCGGCTGCGACTCCCTGGCCATCGCCATCGGCACCAGCCACGGCGCCTACAAGTTCACCCCCGATCAGTGCACCCGGAACGAGAAGGGCATCCTGGTGCCCCCTCCCCTGCGCTTCGATGTGCTGGAGGAGGTCTCCAAGCGTCTGCCCGGCTTCCCCATCGTGCTCCACGGCTCCTCCAGCGTGCCTCAGGACTACGTGAAGATGGTCAACGAGCACGGCGGCAAGATGCCCGACGCGGTGGGCATCCCCGAGGAGCAGCTGCGTAAGGCCGCCACCCTGTCCGTGTGCAAGATCAACATCGACTCCGATCTGCGGCTGACGATGACCGGCACCATCCGCCAGTTCTTCGATGAGCACCCGGACAAGTTCGACCCCCGCGAGTACCTGAAGCCCGCCCGCGCTAACATCAAAGAGACCGTCCGTCACAAGCTGGTGGACGTGCTGGGCTGCGCTGGCAAGGCGTAACACATCAATTCTGTTCCCCGTCTCCCCGGAGGCGGGGAACTCCGATGAAATGATCGAGTAAGGAGAAATTAGACTATGTCACAGTTAAAGGGCGCTTGCGTCATTGGCCAGTCCGGCGGCCCCACCTCCGTCATCAACGCCAGCGCTTACGGCGTGATCCGCACCGCGCTGGACTGCCCGGACATTACCGCCGTCTATGGAATGGCCCACGGCATCAAGGGGATGCTGAACGATCAGCTGTACGATATGGGCCAGGAGGACGCCAAGGAACTGGAGCTGCTGCTCAACACCCCCTCCTCTGAGCTGGGCTCCTGCCGCTATAAAATCGCCGACCCCGATGTGGACGACACCGATTACAAGCGGATTCTGGAGATCTTCCAGAAGTACAACATCCGTTATTTCTTCTACAACGGCGGCAACGATTCCATGGACACCTGCGCCAAGGTGAGCCGCTTCATGGCCAAGTCCGGCTACGAGTGCCGGGTGATGGGCGTGCCCAAGACCATCGACAACGATCTGTTTGGCACCGACCACTGCCCCGGCTTCGCTTCTGCCGCCAAGTATATCGCCACCTCCTGCGCCGAGGTGTATAAGGACGCCCGGGTGTACGACACCGGCATGGTGACCGTCATTGAGATCATGGGCCGTCACGCCGGCTGGCTGGCCGGGGCCGCCGCCCTGGCGGGCGTGGTGGGCTGCGCCCCCGATCTCGTTTACCTCCCTGAGGTGGACTTCGATATGGACAAGTTCCTGAACGATGTGGACACCATCTACAAGAAGAACGGCAACTGCATCGTGGCCGTCTCCGAGGGCATCCACTACGCCGACGGCTCCTTCGTGTCCGAGGCCAAGACCTCCGCCACCGACGGCTTCGGTCACGCCCAGCTGGGCGGTCTGGCCGCACTGCTGGCCAACGTCGTCAAGGAAAAGACCGGCGCCAAGGTGCGCGGCATCGAGCTGTCCCTGCTCCAGCGGTGCGGCTCCCACCTGGCCTCCCAGACCGATATCGACGAGTCCTTCCTGGCGGGCAAGACCGCTGTGGAGGCCGCCGTGGCCGGGGAGACGGACAAGATGGTGGGTTTTGAGTGCACCCGGGAGGATGGCAAGTACACCTGCAAGACCAAGCTGTTCCATCTCTCTGAGGTGGCCAACTTTGAAAAGAAGGTGCCTTTGGAGTGGATCAACAAGGAGGGCAACGGCGTGACCCAGGCGTTCATCGACTATGCCCTGCCCCTGATTCAAGGTGAAAACCATCAGGCCAAGGAGAACGGCCTGCCCCGGTTCGCACGGTTGAAGAAGGTACTGGCGAAGTAAAAAATGCAGCAAAAAAGCACCGGATTCCTGGAGGAACCCGGTGCTTTTTGTTATTTGTCACATCCGATCATCGGAGACGCCGGTCATCGCACGGGCCACGACCTCACTCATCTCGTCCAACCCCTTTGTCATGGACAGGGCCTCAGTGATGTCATAATCCACGATGTCGTCGCCCTTCATGGCCACCACCCGGCAGCTCTTTCCCTCCGCCAGCAGCTTGACGGCCTCGTAGCCCATATAGGTGGCCACCATACGATCCCGGGATGTGGGTGAGCCGCCGCGCTGCACATGACCCAGCACGGTGACGCGGGTATCCAGCGCCGTCGCGTTTCGAATTTGATCCGCCACCTGATATGCGCCGCCGGTGACCCCTTCCGCCACAATAACCATGAAGTGGGTGCGGCCGCCTAACCGGGCCCGGCGGATGGGCTCAATCACATCCTGCTCAAAATCCACCTGGCGCTCCGGCACCAAAACCACGGTGGCCCCGCAGGCAATGCCCACCGAGTAGGCCAGATAGCCGGCCCGGTGGCCCATCACCTCCACCACAGAGCAGCGCTCGTGGGACTTCATGGTATCACGCAGGCGGTCGATGCTTTCCAGGGCGATGTTGCAGGCGGTGTCATAGCCGATGGTGTAGGAGGAACAGGCGATATCGTTGTCAATGGTGCCCGGCACGCCGATGACGGAGATCCCGCTGTTGGCCAAACTCAGCAGGCCCTTGAAGGTGCCATCGCCGCCAATGCCCACCAGAGCGTCCATCCCCAGCAGCTTACAGGTGGCCAGGGCCTTGTTCCGCCCAGCCTCCTCAATAAATTCCAGGCTGCGGGCGGAGTAAAGCATGGTGCCGCCCCGGCGGGAAATGTCGCTGACGCTCTCAAAATCCAGCTTGGTAAAGTCGCCGTTGAGCAGGCCGTGATAGCCCCGGCGGATACCGATGCACTCGATGCCGTAATGCAGTGAGGCCCGAACCACGGCGCGGATGGCGGCGTTCATGCCGGGGGCGTCTCCGCCGCTGGTAAATACTCCGATTCGATGGACAGCAGCTTTCATATGTAGTCATCCTTTCCAAAATATTGTTTCGGGCGGGGTTAAACCTTCAGCTCCGTAGCCTCGCCGGACAGCGCGTGGGCATGGCGGGCTAAAACCGGTTGGACGCACTCTACCAGGAAGTCGGACACTTGCTCCGGGCACCGGCCGATGTAGCGGGAGGGATCCAGATGGGCGGTCAGTTCCTCTCGGCTCAGATGGAATTGCTCGTCAGCGGCGATCAGATCAATCAAATTATTTGGCAAGCCAAGCTCCTTTACAGTCCTTCCAGCCTCCAGGGAAAGAACCCGAATTCGTTCATGAAGCTGCTGACGGTCTCCCCCCTGCTTCACCGCGTCCATCAGGATATTCTCGCTGACCATAAAGGGCAATTCCTCCAGAATATGCTTTTCAATCACCTTTTCATGAACCACCAGCCCGGAAGCCACATTTTCATAGATGCCAAGTATAGCGTCCACGGCCAGGAACGCCTCGGGCACAGACAGACGCTTGTTGGCGGAGTCGTCCAGGGTGCGCTCAAACCACTGGGTGGCGGCAGTATAGGCCGGATTGGCGGCATCCGCGATGACATACCGCGCCAGTGCGCAGATGCGCTCACACCGCATGGGGTTGCGTTTATAGGGCATGGCGGAGGATCCGATCTGGCTGGCCTCAAAGGGCTCCTCCACCTCCTTCAGGTGGCATAGCAGCCGCACATCGGTGGCAAATTTGCAGGCGGATTGGGCAATCCCGGACAGTGTAGACAGGATGGCTGCGTCCACCTTGCGGGAATAGGTCTGCCCGGACACGGGAACCGTATCCTGAAACCCCATTCCCCGGGCAATGCGACAATCCAGCTCCAGGCACTTCTCATGATCCCCCTCGAACAGCTCCAAAAAAGAGGCCTGAGTGCCGGTGGTTCCTTTGCAGCCCAGCAGCTTCAAGTTGGAGATGCGGTACTCCACCTCGTCCAGATCCTGGAGCAGGTCGTTCATCCACAGGGTAGCCCGCTTCCCCACCGTAACCAGCTGAGCGGCCTGAAAGTGGGTAAACCCAAGGGTGGGCAGGGCCTTGTAACGATGGGCAAACCGGCTCAGCGCGTCCAACACCCGCACCAGCTGATCCCGGATCAGCTCCAGCCCCTCCCGCATGAGGATCACGTCGGTGTTATCCCCCACATAGCAGCTGGTGGCCCCCAGATGAATAATGGGCATGGCCTTGGGGCATTGGGCGCCATAGGTGTGGATGTGGGCCATCACGTCATGGCGGAGCTCCCGCTCCTTCCGGGCGGCCCGCTCGTAATCGATGTCCGTGATATGGGCCTCCAGCTCCTCAATCTGTTCCTGGGTGATGGGGAGTCCGAGCTCCATCTCTGCCCGGGCCAGGGCGACCCAGAGCCGCCGCCAGGTGGAGAATTTCTTGTCCGGAGAAAAAACATACTGCATTTTGTCGCTGGCATAGCGGGAGGACAGCGGACTCTCATATGCGGATTTATTCACGCGAAGTGTTCCTCCTTATGCCCCGGCCCGGAGAGAAAAGCCTGCCGCGCCACGGGCACAGTGTTGTGTTTCTTGTACCACAGGCATGGAGCATCATTGTGGTACATCTGTTCACCAAGTCATAAATGCTCTGCGGGTATTATACCACAGTTTTCCGAGGGGGACAAGGCAAAACACCGTTTACCCAGCAAAAAAGGATCGTGCTGGTTTCCCAGCACGATCCCTTCCGTTTTTTCTTATTAACCCTCGCCGCGCATCTTCGCGAAGCACTCGCTGCAATACACGGGGCGGTCAGTCTTCGGCTCAAAGGGAACCTTGGCCTCGCCGCCGCAGGCGGCGCACACAGCGGTGAAGTACTCCCGGGGGCCGCGGGCAGCGGCCTTGCGGGCGTCGCGGCAGGCCTTGCAGCGCTGGGGCTCGTTCTGGAAGCCGCGCTCTGCATAGAACTCCTGCTCACCGGCGGTGAACACGAACTCCTGACCACACTCTTTGCAAACTAAGGTCTTGTCTTCGTACATTGGAAATACCCTCTCTTTTGATGCCCAGAATCGGAACTGCAACCTGCTGGGACTGTAATATTTGCGTCAGCTTTCGCTGATAACGCCAAGATCGCCGGCCACCTTGCGCCGGATGCGTTGAATCGCGTTGTCCACCGATTTGGCGGGACGTCCCACCTGCTCGCTGATTTCCCGATAGGAGAGGCCATGCAAAAAGAGCGCCATAATGCTCCGCTCCAGCGGAGACAGCTTCTGAGCCAGCATAGTCAGCCGCTCCGCTTCTTCTTCCCTGCTGATGTACAATTCCTCAGGGCTGGCGCCGCTGCCCAGCATGGGGGATTCAAAAGGGATGCTGTTGTTCAACGGGGCGTGTTTGCTCCGGGAGGCGGTGGCTACCGCGGAGCGGATTCGGTTGCGAATACAGACCTCCGCAAAGGTCTTGAAAGTCGCGTCGTGTCCAGGTTCGAACTCCCGGATCGCTTTCAGCAGGCCAAAGGTGGCCTCCTGGATCAGATCCTCACTGTCTCCACCTGCCAGGAAATAGGGGCGGGCGCACATACGTACCATCCGAAGATACCGCTTGACCAAGGCTTCTTCCGCATCCCTGTTGCCGGAGGCGGTGAGGCGGCACAATTCTTCATCACTGTATTCGCATCGTTGTGAATCAAATGTACTCATACTTTAACCCTACACATTATAATCACAAAAGCAAAGACTTGTCAATCTCTTTCGGCAATTTTTTAGAAATTTCACAAAAAATTCTTTTCACTTTATGGGATCTGCTCAATTTGCCTGTCCATCATGCGCCATTGAGCCAAACTCAAGCCAAATTAGAAGGTGAGCTGCTCCGGGATCTGGCCCGATGCGGTTCCATTGGGGGCCGCGATTCCCAGATGCTGGTAAGCCTTTGGGGTGACGCACCGCCCCCTGGGCGTGCGGGTGAGAAATCCAAGCTGCATGAGATAGGGCTCGTACACATCCTCCAGGGTGACGGACTCCTCGTTGATGGTGGCGGCCAAGGTATCCAGCCCCACCGGGCCGCCGCTGTAGTTGGTGATGATACTGTTCAGCATTCGCCGATCCACATTGTCCAGTCCCAGCTCGTCGATCTCCAGTGCCTTCAGCGCCCGATCTGCCACCCCTTGAGTGACCACGCCCCCAGCGGTGACCTGGGCGAAATCCCGCACCCGGCGGAGCATCCGGTTTGCGATCCGGGGGGTGCCCCGGCTGCGGCGGGCGATCTCCAGTGCCCCCTCCCCTTCTATGGGCACGTTCAGGATCCCGGCGGATCGGGTGACAATTAGGGCTAACTCCTCCGGCGCGTACAGTTCCAGCCGCAGGGTGACACCGAACCGATCCCGCAGGGGCGCGGACAGCTGTCCCGCCCGGGTGGTGGCCCCGATGAGGGTGAATTTGGGCAGATCCAGCCGGATGGAGTTGGCGGAGGGCCCCTTGCCGATGATGATGTCGATGGCGTAGTCCTCCATGGCGGGGTACAGGATCTCCTCCACGGAACGGTTCAGCCGGTGGATCTCGTCCACAAACAGGATGTCGTTTTCCTGCAAATTGGTGAGCAGCGCCGCTAGATCCCCCGGCTTTTCAATGGCGGGGCCGGAGGTGATGCGGATATTTACCCCCATCTCGTTGGCGATGATACCGGACAGGGTGGTTTTCCCCAGCCCCGGGGGGCCGTGGAGCAGGACATGATCCAGGGGTTCCCCCCGCATTTTGGCCGCCTGGATGAAGATGGACAGGTTCCCCTTGGCTTTCTCCTGGCCGATGTACTCGGTGAGGGTTTTCGGGCGGAGGGATCCCTCCCCATCGTCGTCCCGGGTCAGGGAGGTGGTGACCAGCGGGGCCTCCGTCTCAAAGCCGCCGCTGTCGGAAAAATCAATGCTCAAGGGATCACTTCCTCTTTACCTTTTTCGAGGTGTTCATATAAACCACGCCGACAATGATCACAAGAATAAACGCGGCAAGGCCGATCCACAGCAACGCCATGCTCTGAAGCACATCGCTGAGCATCAGCACGCCAAAGCAGGCCGCACAGGCAAGCATCATCCCACCCATAGCGCGGCACAGCGCTTTCTCATCAACATTTGCTTTTTCCTCCGGACTTGCAGTATTGTAGCCCGCAATCAGGAAAGCGCATTTCCCGCAGAAAAACACGATAGCCAGGAGCACAAACAGCAGAGCAACGCACCCATGGACGATCAACATATGGAACTCCCCTTATTCTTTGCGGCTATCCCTTTATCATCTTCTTCAGCGCCTGCTTGATCACGTCCTCCAGCGCCAACGTCTCCAGGTCGATTCCCTTCAGCGCCACCGCGATCTCGCTCTGGCTGTAGCCCAGCACCGCCAGCGCCGCCGACGCCTCGCTGGCCTTGTTCTCCGGAATAACGGTGATTCCCCCGGCGAAGCTCTCCCCTCCAGCCGTGGTGAGCTGCCCCTTGGCCAGCTTGTCCTTCAGCTCCAGGATGATCCGCTGGGCGATCTTCTTGCCGATCCCCGGGGCGGAGGTCAGGGCTTTCTCGTTGCCGGAGACAATGGCCAGGGCCAGCCCCTCCGGGGTGTTGGAGGACAAAATGGCCAGCGCCGCCTTGGGCCCCACGCCGGATACCCCGATGAGCATTCGGAAGCAGCCCAGCTCGCTCTCGCTGGCAAAGCCGTAAAGCTCGAAGATCTCCTCCCGCACATACAAATGGGTGTAAAGCTTTGCAGCCTTCCCCACATTGAGTTTGCTGATGGTGTGGGTGGTGGTGCGGCAGGCATAGCCCACCCCGCCGCAGTCGATCACCGCCAGATAGGGCCCCACATGGGCCACCGTTCCGTTCAGATAATAATACACGTTGATCCCTCAAATCTTACCGTATGGTTTGCAGCAGTGAGGTGGACGACCGGGCGTGGCACAGGGCGATGGCCACCGCGTCTGCGGCGTCGTCCGGCTTGGGTACGGCGTTCAGGTTCAGCAGCCGCTTGGTCATGTCCATCACCTGCCGTTTTTCCGCCTTGCCGTAACCCACCACCGCCTGCTTCACCTGAGACGGGTTATACTCGCAAACGGGAAGGCCCAGTTTTTCCGCTGTCATCAGAATCACGCCCCGGGCCTGGGCCACGCCGATGCCTGTGGTGACATTGTGGTTGAAAAACAGCTCCTCAATGGCCATCACGTCCGGGTGAAACTGCCCGATCAGATCCTCCAGATCGGTGGCAATCCGCCACAGGCGGGCGGGCAGCCGCACCCCTGCCGGGGTGTTGATGGCCCCGCAGGCCGTCAGGCGGTACTTGCCCTGAACCGCCTCCACCAGCCCAAAGCCTACGATGGCGTAGCCGGGGTCAATTCCAAGGATCAGCATTGCGGTCACCTCCCAGCGCCGCTTGGGGTGAAACGCCCCAAACTATGTAATTTTACCACATTGGGCCCGAAAAGGCAAGCTGTGTGGGTAAACCCAGCCAACCCAGCCAAACCGGCCAACCCGGCTAAACCCGGGCGCACTTCCGGAATCAATCCCATAGTGCTCCAAAATGGGCAAGGTAAAACTGCCTCATGACTTCCCCTTCCTCTGCCATGTGCTCTTTAATGTGGTTTGCGTGCATTTTTTGCTCCACAGGGTCAATTTCCAAGTATCTGTGGACGATCAGATCCCCCACTTTTTCCTCTTTCAGAAGCTCTGAATAGACATCGTCTACTACTTCGTGAAGAAAAACAGGGACATCCAGTTCACTTTTCCAAGTGTGTCCCGAGCTGTTTTGCAGGTGCGCTTCTGTCGAATAGAGGTAACCCCGTTTACCGCCATAGAGTATTTCCATTTGATTGGGAAACCGCTCAAAATAGTGCTGTTTCCCATCTTCACGGAGCCCAATGGTAACAAAGTTTTCGCCTCTGCCCCGACAGCAGACCAACGCATAACACCTGTCTTCGGTGAAATAAGCAACCTGCTTTCCTGATGTATGCGAAATCGAATTTGCCCTGATGACGCATAATCCGCCTACAATTGTTCCATGATACAGCATAAGCTCCCCCCAAAGCTGGTATAGGGCCCTCACAAAGCCGTTCTTCAGGCTTCGTGGGGAAAGAAGCTGCAGCAGAATGAGCGAGCGGTGACTTTGAAAAAGTCGCCGCAAGCGATATGACGCTTGCGGCGACATGGAGCAGGTGAGGGGAATCGAACCCCCGTGTTCAGCTTGGGAAGCTGACATTCTACCATTGAACTACACCTGCATCTGCTTTTAGCATTATAACAGACCTCGCCGGAAAAAGCAAGCTATTTTTTCCGGCGTCCCATCTTTTTTCCGGCGGACGGGTACTCCCCCGCCCGCCGGGATTTGATTCAGATCACCTGATTTTTGAGGACGCCCACGCCCTCCACGTCCACCTCTACCACGTCGCCAGGAACCATGGGGCCCACCCCCGCCGGGGTGCCAGTGGTAACTACATCCCCAGGCTCCAGGGTCATGGAGGCGGTGATGAACTCGATCAGTTTGCCCACCGGGGTAATAAAATCAGAGGTACTCCCCTGCTGCACTACCTTGCCGTTCAACCGGGTCTCCACCTTCAGCGCCGACGGATCCACATCGTCCACCACAAACGGCCCCACCGGACAGAAGCCGTCCATGGACTTTCCCCGCGTCCACTGGCCGTCATGCCGCTGAACATCCCGGGCGGTGACGTCGTTCAGGCAGGTATAGCCCAGCACATAGTCCGCGAAGTCCTTTTCCTTTACATTCTTTGCCTTTTGCCGGATCACCAGGGCAAGCTCCCCCTCATAGTCCAGCTGACCCACGAAGTCCGGCGCGTGAACAGCCCCCTCGTGCCGGTTCAGCGTGTTGGGCCCCTTCAGGAACAGAACCGGAAAGCCTGGAGGCTCCGACCCCATCTCCCGGGCGTGCTCCGCGTAATTTTTGCCTACGCACACAATTTTGCTGGGAGTGCAAGGGGCCAGCAGCCTGCATTGGCCCAAGGGCAGCCGCCCGCCATCGTAGTCCAGCCCGTCAAAAGGCGGCTTGGAGAGGGTGAGCACCTCCTCCCCCTTCACCACGCCCCAGCAGGGGCCCTCCGGCTGATCAATTCGCACATATCTCATACCTGAGCCTCCAAACAGTTCAGAATTTCCCCGATAAGCTCCGCCTTTCCGGCCCCCTTCTCCGCGGAAAAGGGGAGCACAGGCGCGCTCTCCGGCAGGGTCAGCGTCTCCCGGATGCGCAGTAGATTGCCCTCAATCTCGCTCTTTTTCAGCTTATCCAGCTTGTTTGCCAGCACCAGAAAGGGCTTTCCTGCGCTTAAAAAGACCTGGGCCATGGTGCAGTCGTCCGTCGTTGGCTTGTGACGAGCGTCCACAATCAGGATGCCCACCGCCATCCGCGACCTGTCGGCAAACCATGCCTCAATGAGCCGCCCCCAGCGATCCCGCTCCTGCTTGGACACCTTGGCGTAGCCGTATCCGGGCAAATCTACCAGATACAGCTTTTTATCTATTAAAAAGTAGTTGATATGGGTGGTTTTCCCAGGAGCGGAGCCCACCCGAGCAAAGTTCTTCCGGTTAAGCAGACGGTTGATGGCCGACGACTTGCCCACATTAGAACGACCCGCGAACACCACCTGAGGCAGGCCATCCCTGGGAAAGTCGGCGGGTTTTGCCGCCGAGCGAATAAACTCCGCTATATTCCAATTTACCGTCATTGCCCCACCTCACTGCCGTAGGTTAACGGTTCGCCCCACAGCCTTGGGCGGCTCCACCGTGGAGTTCAAGGATCCACCAGCCTGTAAGGTAAAACCACCTGTCAGCGCCTGGGCCAAGACATCATCCGCCTGATGAACAGGGATAAACTTCAATGCAGTGCGTACCGTCTGGTCGATCTCCTTCAAGTCCTTCATATTGTCCGCCGGGAGAATTACCGTGGAAATATGGTTGCGCAGGGCGGCCATGGTTTTTTCTCGCAGACCGCCAATGGCCAGCACGCGCCCCCGCAGGGTGATCTCCCCCGTCATTGCCACATCCGGGCGGACGGGAACGCCGGTGAGGGCGGACACCATGGCGGTGGTAATGGCAATACCGGCAGAGGGGCCGTCCTTGGGCACCGCCCCCTCCGGGAAATGGACGTGGATATCCTTGGTAGTGTGGAAGTCCGGATCTACTCCCAACTGGGCTGCCCGGCTGCGGATATAGGACAGGGCCGCCCGGGCGGATTCCTTCATCACATCTCCCAGGTTGCCGGTGAGGGCCAGCTTGCCCGAGCCGGGCACCACGTTTACCTCCACCTCCAGCAGCTCTCCGCCCACCGACGTCCAGGCCAGCCCGTTTACTACCCCTACCTGCGGCTCCAGGGATGGGGTCTCGTCCAGATAGCGCCGGGGGCCCAAAAACTCCTCCAAATTCTGCTCTGTAATGGAAATCTGCTTGACATCTCGCCTCACAAGGCTGGCCGCCGCTTTCCGGCACAGGGCGGCTAGCTGCCGCTCCAGCTGCCGCACCCCGGACTCCTTGGTGTAACCGGCGATCAACTCATTGAGCCCCCCGTCGCTGAGCTTCAGCTGGGCGCGGGACAGGCCGTGGCGCTTCAGTTCCCGGGGCAACAGATGCTTTTTCGCGATCTGCAGTTTCTCCTTATCCGTGTAACTGGGCAGCTCAATGACCTCCATCCGATCCAGCAGAGGCTTGGGGATGGTATCGGTGGTGTTGGCAGTGGTGATGAACATCACGTCCGACAGGTCAAAGGGCAGCTCCAGAAAATGATCCCGGAAGGTGCTGTTTTGTTCCCCGTCCAGTACTTCCAACAGCGCCGCCGCCGGATCGCCCCGGTGGTCGCTGCCCACTTTGTCGATCTCGTCCAGCAGCAGTACCGGGTTGGCGCTCCCCGCTTGCTTGATCCCCGCGATGATACGTCCCGGCATAGCTCCCACATAGGTCTTGCGGTGGCCCCGTATGTCCGCCTCATCCCGGATCCCCCCCAGGGAAATTCGAGCCAGCTTTCGGTTCATGGCCCGGGCCACGCTCATGGCAATGGAGGTCTTGCCCACCCCCGGCGGGCCCACCAGGCAGATGATCTGCCCCTTGAGTTGGGGGGCCAGCTGCTTCACCGCCACAAATTCCAGGATCCGCTCCTTTACCTTGTCCAGCCCATAGTGATCCGCGTCCAGCGCCTTGGCCACCGCGGCCACGCTCACCCGCTCCCGCGTTTTTGTCCTCCAGGGCAGCTCCAGGCACGTGTCCAGGTAGCCCCGCAGCACCGCCGCCTCCGAGGAGCTATAGGGCTGCTTCTCCAGGTGCCGAACCTCCTTGAGCAGCTTTTCCCGAACCTCGTCGGGCAGCTTAGCTTTGGCGATCTGCTCCCGGTACTCCACAATCTCGTCGTCCTCCTCCGGCTCCCCCAGCTCCCGCTGGAGTACCCGAAGCTGCTCCCGGAGGAAATAGTCCCGCTGGCTGGCCGCCACCTGCTCATGGACTTTGGCCGCCAGATCGCTTTCCACCTCTAAAATTTCCACCTCACGGCCCAGAATCCGGCACAGCCGATCTAACCGGCGGACGGGACGCAGCTCCTCCAGCACCGCCTGCTTGTCCTCAAACCGCAGGGGCAGGTGCTGGGCGGCGTAGTCCGCAATATAGGCCGGATCGTCGCTGGCCAGCAGCTTGAGATAGATCTCCGGCGCCACTCGGTCGGACAGCTCGGTGTACCGCTCCAGATAGTTGTAAACCTGGCGGATGGCTGCCTCGGTTCTGGGAGAATTCCCCTTTGCGGCCGGGAGCTCCGGGATCAGCTCCACCTCCGCCGTCAGATAGGGCTCCAGCGACGTAAGATGCAGCAGCCGGCCCCGGCTGCGTCCCGCCACCATCACCCGGACGCCGTTTTCCGGCAGGCGGAGGATCTGCTTGACCTCCGCCACCGTTCCGATGGCATAGAGATCCCGCTCCTCTGGGTTCTCCACCGTCAGATCCCGCTGGGTCACCAGGAAGATCTCCCGTTTTTCCTCCATGGCCTCCTCCAGGGCGCGGATGGACGCCGCCCGCCCCACGTCAAAGTGCAGCAGGAGCTGGGGAAACACGGTGAGTCCCCGCAGGGTGAGCACTGGAATGGTCAGCCGGACGGGCCCGTTCTCAAGCGTATCAGTCATGGGATACCTCCTCTATATCGGGCAACGGGGCGGGCCGATGCGCCCGCCCCGTTCAGTTTATTGTCGATTGTGCCTTTCGCTCAGGATACATTTCCCCGGGGATGAGCTTGCTGTCCGCCCCGTTCTGCCCGCAGCTCAGCGGCGCCCAACCTCGGCCGGGCTGGCCGCCCCTCCTCCCGCAGGATCTCGGCCTTTCCCTCGCCCTTGATGGACTGGGCAGTGATGGTCACCTTGGCGATGCTCTGATCGGAAGGCACCTCATACATCACCGGGGTCATGACCTCCTCCAGCACAGCCCGCAGGCCCCGGGCGCCGATCTTGCGCTCCAGTGCCTTGTCGGCGGCAGCCTCCAGCGCGCCGGGGGCAAACTCCAGATCCACGTTGTCGTAGTCCATCAGGCACTTGTACTGCTTCACCAGGGCGTTTTTCGGCTCAGTGAGGATACGCACCAGCTGTTCCCGATCCAGTGCCTTCAGGCTGGTGAGGATGGGCAGACGGCCCACCAGCTCCGGGATGATGCCGAATTTCAGCAGATCATGGGGCTGAACGTGCTGAAATACGTCGTCCTTCTCCCGCTCCGCCGAGGTCTTTACGTCGGAGCCAAAGCCGATGGTCTTTTGATCCAGCCGGCGCTCGATGATCTTATCCAGCCCGTCAAAGGCCCCGCCGCAGATAAACAGAATGTTTTTGGTATCAATCTGCAGGAATTCCTGATGGGGGTGCTTGCGCCCACCCTGGGGGGGGACGTTGGCCACAGTGCCCTCCAGAATTTTCAGCAGGGCCTGCTGCACGCCCTCGCCGGACACGTCCCGGGTAATGGAGGTGTTCTCGCTCTTACGGGCGATCTTGTCGATCTCATCCACGTAGATAATACCCCGTTGGGCCAGCTCAATGTCATAGTCGGCGGCCTGAACCAGCCGCAGCAGAATATTCTCCACATCGTCGC
>CAJTYK010000004.1 GCA_910584285.1 uncultured Oscillospiraceae bacterium | reverse complement strand
GGACACCCTGTCCAGCTACCCCATCACCATCCAGGCGGAGAGCACCGACATGACCGCCCTGATGGCCTCCCTCATGGGGGCGCGGCACAGCGAGGGGAACAGCGAAGGGGGTACGAACCCCGACCCCGACCGGGTGTACGCCTCCACCGTCATGTACGACATGATGGACTCCATGCTCAACGCCGAGGTGGAGACCAACAACCTGGAGGCGTTTAAGGAATACCTGGACAACGGAGGCGGCGGCATCAAGGACATGGCCGCCCTCCACTATAGCTATGACTTCGGCTTCGACATCTATACCCAGGATGAAAACGGCGACATCCTGAAAAGCGACGTGATGACCCTGATGCAGGACGCCATGAGCGCCATGTACGGCGGGGACTACTCGTCCTACTTTGACCAGATGGGCTCCATGTACTCCGCCATGGATGTGTGGGAGGAGCTGCTGCCCGGGGAGGACGACGAGCTGGTGTCCCAGCAGGAGAAAAACCAGTACGAGCTACTCTACGGCAGCTGGCCCCAAAACCACGACGAGGTGATCCTCTTTGTGGACGGCAACAACGAGATCTCGGATCTCATGCTGTACGCCCTGGGCCTGATGCCCCACGACGACATGGAGGAGGCCATGGTGGCCATGTCCAAGGGAGAGGCCGTGGAAGCCCCCGACATGAGCTGGAGCTATAGCGAGCTGTGTGATCTGACCTTCAAGCTCATCCTCCCGTCGGAGTATTACCAGCACGACCCGGTGACGGACACCTACACCGATATGTCCCAAACCGATGCGGGCATGGACTTTCTTTACAACAGCGATGACACCGGCGTGCGTTTGAAGGTGGCGGGGGTGGCCCGACCGGTGGACGGCGGAAATGGAATGCTGTCCGGCGGCATCGGCTACACCAGCGCCCTCACTCGGTTCGCCATCGAGGCCACCGGGGACACCGAAATTTTGAAGAAGCAGTTGGACGACCCCGACACCGACGTGATCTGCAACCTGCCCTTTCCCAAGGAGGACGACGTGGAGCCCACCGGCTGGGAGAAGCGCGAGGCGGTGCAGGAGTATCTGCCCACCCTGTCCGATGCCGAGAAGGCCGCAACCTACGTGGACGTGATGGGCCAGCCCACCCAGGACTATGTGGACGGCGTGGTGTCCCAGCAGATGGAGGGCATGACCCGTCAAGCGGTGGAGGATATGATCGTGGAGCAGTATGCCGGAGAGATGGGGGTGGACGGCGACACCGTCCGGGGCTACATCGCCGACATGAGCGACGACGAGCTGTTCTCACGGGTGGAGGAGGCCATCGCCCAGTCCGTGCGGGAGCAGTACGCCGCCGGGGTGGAGCAGCAGCTGGCCGCCCTGCCCCAGGAGCAGCTGGCTGCCATGCTGGATGTGGCGCTGGAGGGAGCCCCCTCCCCGTCGGCCATCTGGGCGGAGCCTTTCGAGGGGTGGCAGTTCGTCTACCTCTACGACCACTATATGCCCCCCACCCGCTCCTCCTCCACCTATGAGGACAACCTGGATCTGCTGGGCTACGTCCGGCTGGAGGCCCCCTCTGCCATCAGCATCTACGCCACCACCTTTGCCCAGAAGGATCAGATCGCCGATCTGATCCAGGACTACAACGACGGGGTGGCCGACGAGGAGGACGAGATCACCTACACCGACTACGTGGCCCTGCTCATGAGCTCCATCACCGGCATCATCAGCGGCATCAGCTACCTGCTCATCGCCTTCGTGTCCATCTCCCTGGTGGTGTCCTCCATCATGATCGGCATCATCACCAACATCTCCGTGCTGGAGCGCACCAAGGAGATCGGCATACTGCGCGCCGTGGGCGCCTCCAAGCGGGACGTGTCCCGTGTGTTCAACGCGGAGACCCTCATCGTGGGTCTGGCGGCGGGCCTGCTGGGCATCCTGGTGAGCGTGGCCGCCACCTTCCCCATCAACGCCGTCATCCACGACCTGACCGGGCTCAACGACCTCACCGCCGTGCTGCCCCCTGTGGCAGGGGCCATCCTGGTGGCCATCAGCGTGGTGCTCACCGTGTTTGCCGGCCTGATCCCCTCCCGTGGCGCAGCCAAGAAGGATCCGGTGGAGGCCCTGAGAAGTGAATGAGCAGCGCGAAGAAGTAGACAATGAGGACACTTGGAGCGGAGCGAAGGCAAAAGCCCAAGGCCCACGGAGTGGAACTGGGTTTTGCCTGAGTCGCAGCGAAAGCGGCCGAACATCCTGGCTGCTTCGCAGCGTGACAACGATAGGAGGCATCCATGGAACTTATCTGCAAGCACTTCACCCAGCTCACCCGAGACGAGCTGTTCCAGATCTACAAGCTCCGGGTGGCGGTGTTCATCGTGGAGCAGCAGTGCGCCTACCCGGAGATCGACGACGCCGACCAGGTCGCCTGGCACCTCTGGCTCCAGGACGGGGACGGCATCGCGGCCTACCTCCGGGTGCTGCCGCCGGGCGCCACTTTTGACACCGCCTCCCTGGGCCGTGTCATCGCGGTCAAGCGGCGGCAGGGCCTGGGCAGCCGGATCGTGGCGGCGGGCATCCGCGCTGCCCAGGAGCAGTTCGGCGCCCAAACCATCACCATCGAGGCCCAGACCTACGCCCGGAGCCTGTACGAGCGGGCGGGCTTTGTCCAGACCTCCCAGGAATTTTTAGAGGATGGCATCCCCCACATCCGCATGGAGTGGCGGGCCGCCCAATGACGCGAACAGGCCCCCCGGCAAAAGCCGGGGGGCCTGTTCGCGTCAGTTCTCCTGTTTTTTTCCGATCCGCGCCGTCAGCTCCCGGAGCGTCACCTCATAGGCCTCCCGCTCGTAGGGCAGCACAGGCAGCGTTTCTGGCAGCTCCCACTCCTTGGCCTCAAACACCCGGCAGATAAGGAAATCAGTGAACCCCGGATTCTTCACCAGCACCGGCCCGGTGACATGGGTGGCCAGCACATTACCAGACACATACCCCTCCGGCCCCCCCTCCGCCTCATTTCCGAAGCCCAGAGACAGCCCGTCGAACAGGGGCGACTCCACCCCCCGGGTGACGGAGCACTTGTTCATAAAGCCCACCGCCAACTCGTCCCACAGGGCGGTGTGGGCGATCACATCCTCCGGAGCCCGCCTGTCCAGCTCCTGGGTGGTGAAGTCCGCAAAGCCCAGCCCAGGCCACACCTTGCCCGCCCCGTCGGTAACGGACGCCCCCAGCAGCTCCATGGCGTTGCCCGTAAACAGCAGGACGGCCCCCCGGTCTATGGCGGCCTTCAGCGCCTCCTTATGGGGCAGCAGGGCGGTGAGCGCCGCCTTCTGGGTGCGTTCGGTGCCCGCGCCCATATAGACAAAGTCGGCCCGCTCAAAGTCCGGCGCATCCTCAAACAGCGCCGTCTCCACCGTGACGGACACGCCCAGCACCTCCAGGTGCCGCCGCAGGACGGCCAGATTGGCGTACTCCCCGTACAGGGACATACAGTCGGGATACAGGTGCAACATCGTCAGTTCCATATTCTGTCCCCCCTCAATCCTTTTGGGTCAGCGCCAACAATTTATCCCGGTCGGAGAAGCAGGTCACCACGTACACGTCCTCATCCCCGCTCTCCCGCAGGCTCTCCGCCGCCGTGGCGATGGATTCCCCCACCTCGATCCTGTCCGCCGGGACGCGGCTATATTTGAAGCGCACCGCCAGATCGTTGCAGTATTTGCCGTACAGCATTATCTTGCCGATGTGAGGCGCGTTCAGCCGGTCGAAGTCGATGTCCCACAGCCAGCTTGTCTCCCCCGTAAAATACTTCCGGCTGATGGCGTCCACAATCACCAGCACGGTGCAGGGCCTGTCCGTGGCGGCGATATAGGCCAGGTTGGTGTCATAGGCCACCGAGTTCTCATGCTTGGAGGTAAGCAGGGTGCCCCTGTGCTCCCCCAAAGTAAAGGTGATCATCCGCCCATTTTTCAGCATATAGTTGTTGATCACCCCAGCCATGACCGAGGGGGCCACCCCCGCCAAGGCGCAGGCCGACCAGGCGGCCAGGATGTTGTAGACATTGTAGATGCTCTTAAACGCCAAAGAGATCCGAGTCTCCCCGTTGATGGTGAGCGTCCCCCCCTCCAGATCCAACTCGGTGACGGCAAACTCCGTCTCGTGCCGCCTATGCCCGCAGGCAGGGCAGACATAGTGCCCAATGTGGGCATAGTGGTAGCAGGAATACTCCATCCGTCCTTTGCACACCGGGCACCGCGCCCCGTCGTGGTACACGCCATGGTGCTCCTCTGTACTGATGGCGCACTCGTCCAGCCCGAACCACTTCACCCGATCCGGCTCGTGCTCCCGGGCGAAGCAGGACACCAGTGGGTCGTCGGCGTTGAGCACCAGGGTCGTCTCCGGGAAGATGGCGGGCTTAATCGCGTCGTACACCCACTCCGGATGTCCGTTCCGGGTGAGCTGATCCCGGTACAGGTTGGTGATGACAAAGTGGGTGGGGTGGAACCACTTAAAGGTGTGCCGGGCATACCGCTCGTCGCTCTCCAGCAGCAGCACGTCCCCCTTCACCCTGCCCCCCAGGGAGCAGTTGGACAAGATCAGGGTGGTGACGCCCTCGATCTGGTTGGAGCCCTCCTTGTTGTACACCACCCGCCTGCCGTCCGCCGTCAGAATGGCGGCGATCATCTCCACGGTGGAGGTCTTGCCGTTGGAGCCGGTGACGGCGATGATATGGGCGGGCAGGCGCACCCGCCCCAGCACGTCGGGGCACACCTTCAGGGCGAACTGCCCCGGCAGGGAGCTGCCCTTGCCGATGAGCCCGCCCACAAACCGCAGGACTTTACACACGATAACAGCCAGGATCAATCTCATAGTTTATGCTTCCTCTCACAGTCGTTTGAATGGGAAGAACAGGTACATCTGCCCGCCCTCCGCTGGGCGCTGGCACTCCTGCACCGCGCCGGCCAGCGTGAGACCCCGGCGTTTCAGTTCGTCCAGGCCCGCCCGGAACGCGGCCTCATAATTCCCTTCCGCCCTGACCCGCAAGCAGGCGAAAGCGGGCAGCGTCCATTTCACCCAGCCCTCCGGCGGCAGAGCCTCCGGGGGAACCTGAACCCCCGCCAGGTAGAGGCCCTGAGAAAACCCGTCCTCCCAGGGCAGGAAGGAGCGGGAAAAGTCGCTCATCGCGCCCCAAATTCCCACGGGCGCACCGTTTTCGTCCCGCAGGGCCAGCCCGTCCACCTCGCCAAAGCGGGCGTTGGCTTTTTCCCACAGCGCGCAAGCGGGGTTGTGTCCAGGCTTGGCCCCGCCTTCCATTCCAACAACGGAAATGGCGGGCAGTTCACAGATCTCGATCTCCATGGCGCTAATCCCTCTCCAAATAGATCATCAGCGCGGTAATATCCGCCGGGGACACCCCCGACACCCGGGACGCCTGCCCCAGGTTCAGGGGCCGAATCCTGTCCAGCTTCTGCCGCGCCTCCAGCCGCAGGCCCTGTATGCCCAGATAGTCCACATCCCCCGGCAGGGGTCTGTCCTCCAGCTTGCGCAGCTCCTCCACCTGCCGATTCTGCCGCTCAATGTACCCGGCATACTTCACCGAGATCTCCACCTGCTCCACAACCGGCCGGGGCAGCGCTGGCCGGCCCGGATCAAAGGGGGCCAAATCGTCGTAGCTCACCCGGGGCCGGCGGAGCAGCTCCACCAGCCGCGCCCCGTGGGCGCAGGGGGGCTCCCCCTTCTCCTCCAGCAGCCTGTCCAGCGCTGGGGATGGTGCCGCCCCCGCGTGCTCCAGCCGCTTGATCTCCCGCTCCACGGCGGCGTATTTCTCCTCCACCTGGGCCAGCCGTTCCCCGCTCACCAGCCCCACCCGGTGCCCATAGGCGGCCAGCCGCCGGTCGGCGTTGTCCTGCCGGTGGATCAGCCGGTACTCCGTCCGAGAGGTCATCATCCGGTAGGGCTCATTGGTGCCCTTGGTCACCAGATCGTCAATAAGAACCCCAATGTATCCGTCCCCCCGGCTCAGGATCAGGGGAAGCTCGCCTTTTATTTTGAGGGCGGCGTTGATCCCGGCCATCAGCCCCTGGGCGGCGGCCTCCTCGTACCCGGAGGAGCCATTGAACTGCCCCGCGCCGTACAGGCCGGGGACTTTTTTACACTCCAAGGTGGGCAGTAATGACCTGGGATCCACACAGTCGTACTCGATGGCGTAGGCGCACCGGGTCATCTCCGCCCGCTCCAGCCCGGGGATGGTGTGGAGCATTTTGATCTGCACCTCCTCCGGCAGGGAGGAGGAGAACCCTTGGATATACAACTCCTCGGTGTTCAGCCCCATGGGCTCGATAAAGAGCTGGTGCCGGGGCTTGTCCGCGAAGCGCACCACCTTGTCCTCAATAGAGGGGCAGTACCGGGGCCCCACCCCCTCGATCACCCCAGAGAACAAAGGGGATCGATGGAGGTTGTCCCGGATGACCTGATGGGTGGCCTCGTTAGTGTAGGTAAGATAGCACACCGCCTGGTTGTCCGGCTTTGTTTCCGTCTCAAAGGAGAAGGGCACGGGCACGTCGTCCCCCGGCTGGATCTCCATTTTGGAGAAGTCCACGCTCCGCCGGTTCACCCGTGGGGGCGTGCCCGTCTTGAACCGCCGGATGGACAGCCCCAGCCTCACCAGGCAGTCCGTCAGGGGCAGGGCGGCGGCCATGCCGTCGGGCCCGGAGGCCCGGGTGACCTCCCCCACGATGGTGCGCCCCCCCAGATAGGTGCCAGTGGCGATCACCGCCGCCTTGACGGCGTAGGTGGCCCCGGTGGCGGTGCGGACAGCGGAAACCGCACCGTTTTCCGTGAGCACCTCCGTCACCTCCGCCTGCTTCACCCACAGGTTCTCCTGGAGCTCCAGAGTGTGCTTCATGACCTCCTGGTAGCGCCGCCGGTCGGCCTGGGCCCGCAGCGACCAGACGGCGGGGCCCTTCCCCCGGTTGAGCATCCGGTACTGGATGCAGGCTTTATCCGCGGCCCGGGCCATCTCGCCGCCTAACGCGTCGATCTCCCGCACCAGGTGGCCCTTGCCGGTGCCGCCCACAGCGGGGTTGCAGGGCATATTGCCCACCGCGTCCAGATTGATGGTGAAGCACACGGTTTTCAGCCCCATCCGGGCGGCGGCCAGGGCGGCCTCGATGCCGGCGTGGCCCGCGCCGACCACAGCCACGTCATATTGTCCCGCGCTGTATGTCATCGCGTGACCTCCTTGCTTGCCCCTGCCGGGGCGGGTTCCGTTTGGCAGGACACGCCCTGCCGGGGGCGTTCCTTTCTGCTCGTGCAGAAAGGAACCGAAAGACACGCTTAGGGGGACGCCTCCGAGTGGAGACGGCCCAAAGGGCGGGCCATCTCCACAGTCGGCTTTCCCCCTAAGAACCCCCTTTTAAGGTCAAGGACCGCCGATTTGGGGTGGGCGGGGGAGTGACCGGCTATTGCGGATTACGAATGGGCTTCCCTTCTCTTTCCGGCCCACAGGGGCCTGGGTTTCTCCGGTACTGAAAAGCTGGGGGTCTCTTTGGAGCGCCTGAGTTTCTCGGGCTCCCCGGCCCAGTGCCAAGTCGGCAACCGCCGATTTCCAGCGGGCGGGGGCGCTAATGCAGTTCGTCCGTCCTGCCCAGCAGGTAGTCCACGGTTACGTCGAAATAGTCTGCCAATGCGACTAAGGTAGAAAAATTGGGTTCGCGCTGGCCGCCTTCGTAATTTTGATAGGTGCGAACAGCCATCCCAAAATGCGCTGCGACATCTTTCTGTTTCAAATTTTTCCGTTTGCGCAATCCGCTCAAGCGGTTTCCAAACGTGCCCATTTCTATCATTCCTCTTGACACACCCGTTTTGGGTTGATATAATATATTCACCCAAAACGGGTGTGCAGATTTTGTATACTTTAAAAAAGGAGCGAGCTTTATGACGGAACGAATGGACGCTTTTTATACCTGCGTCAGCAATACCCTTGTGAAAGACATTTTAAATGAGGATGGCGAATATAGCGTCCGCACAACCCGTCAGGACGCCGAGGTCAAGCGTCTGCTTGGTTCCTTCCAGCAAGACACCGCGACACTGATCGACACGCTGTTGGCGGAACAGCTCGCCATCGGCGAGCTGCGGGAGTCCGCCTATTTCCGCGCCGGCTTCCGTCTCGCCCTGGAACTGACCCGTTAAACCCCCGCACCACCCAGGCGCCAACCGTGGGAACCGCCTGTGACAGTACCCACACACGGGCGGCAGCACCAATGGGGGAGAAGCCAGTCCAGATCCTGCGCGCCGGTCACACCCCCGCCGCGCCCAAATCGGCGTGCCCTTGACCTTAATGGGGGTTCTTAGGGGGAGGCCGACTAAGGACGCGCAGCGTCCGCCGGAGGTCTCCCCCTAAGCGTCCTTTTGGTTACTTTTCCCACGCGGGAAAAGTAACGCCCCCGGCAGGGGCGTCCCCTGCTACCACAGCGACCCAGGGGGCGCAGCCCCACCACCCCTGCAAAGGGATGCAAGGGGATCTACCCCTGCTTCAAGGTCACCACCGCCAGCTCCGGGCGGTTAAAGATCCGGAACCCCCGGAAGGGGGTTGTGTTGTTCCCCAGCCCCCGGGACACAAACAGGGTGCTATCCCCCACGGTGTACAGCCCCGCCGTCCAAGGCGGAAAGAACCTCCGGTCGGCGCCGATGAGCCCGCCCACGAAGGGCAGGCGGACAATCCCCCCGTGACCGTGGCCGGACATCACAAAGTCATACCCCGCGTTGGCATACTGCCCGAACCGCTCGTTCCGGTGGGCCAGCAGGAGGGTAAACAGGCCAGGGGCCTTCCCCTGAATCCAGGCGTACAGCTCCTCCGGGGTGGTCTGGTCGGCGTAGCCGTTGGGGTCATCCACCCCGGCCAGCACCAGCTGGTCTCCGTTCCGCTCCAAAATTTCGTATTGATTGGAGAGCACCGCCACCCCGCACTCCTTCAATAGAGCCTTCAGCTCCTTCACTGTGGCGGAGCCCAGGGCCCACTCATGGTTGCCGGTGACGTAATAGGTGGGCGCGATGGCGGCCAGCCTCCTGGCCAGCGGGGGCACCATCTCCAACTGGCTTTTCCGGTCAATCAGATCCCCCGTGAGGACAATAAGGTCAGGCTTTTCCCGCCTCACCCGCTCCACCAGCTCCCCGCTATTCTCCCCGTACTCGTGGCCGTGGAGGTCGGACAGGTGGGCAATGGTGAAGCCGTCGAACCCGGCGGGCAGCCCCTCCAGCTCCGCCGTGGTATGGGTGGTCTGCACCCCCCAGCACTGCCAGCGGAACCAGAACCAGCCCGCCACCGCCAGCACCAGCACCACCGCCAGCCATACCAAGGGGCGGCGCTTGCTCCGGGGGCGGCGGTGCCGTCCGTCCCCCCGTTCAGTCGTCGTCATGGAGGTAATAGGGCCGCATCAGGCTCTTGTGCTGGGTGGAGTCCTTCTGCCGGTCGGAGCGGGGCGGGGCCTCGATGGGTCGGGGCCGGTCGTCTCGGCGGCGCTTCCGCTTCCCGGACAGGGAGGGAGGCAGCACAGGCTCCTTCACCGGCTGGGCTGGGGCCCCCTGCTTTTTTCCCCTCCGGCGGGGCTTCTGACGGCCCTGCTGACCGGCCGGCTCCTGTTTTTTCTGCTGGGGCTGGGCCTGGGGCCGGGGGGCAGGCCGTCGGGGGGCCAGCAGCCGGGCGGTGGCGTCCAGGATCACGTCGGAGTCCAGCGGGTTGGGCTTATAGAAGTCGGTGACGGGCATGGCGGGATCGTCAGGCAGGGTGTCCTCAATGTGCCCCTGCCGCACCCCCCGCCCAATCGGCTTGTCGCGTAAAACCAGCGGCTCCCGCTCCGCCGGGGCCGCAGCCTCCGGCGCCGGGGCGTCCGTCTGAGCGGCCCCGCCCTTTTTGCGGCGGCGCTTTTTCTTTTTGGGGGCGTCAGGTTCTTTCTCCAAAACAGGCGCAACCGGGGCCGCTGTCCCCTGGGCGGCCTTCTTCCGCTCCTCCGCCTTTGCCTTGTTCGACCCGTCCTTCTGGCGGCGCTTTTCTTTCGCCGCTGCCCGGGCCTCCGCGTCCTCGGCATTGACAACCCGGCCCCGCTTATCCTTCTGGGGCGGGTCAAAGTTCTCCATGGGGAAGGGGTGATCTTCCACCACCGGGATGGGCTTACCCAGCAGCTTCTCAATGGCCTTGAGCTCGTCCTTCTCGTCGAACTGGCAGAAAGAGATGGCCTCTCCCTCGTGCCCCGCCCGGCCCGTCCGCCCGATGCGGTGGACGTAGGTCTCGGGCACATCGGGCAGATTGTAGTTGAACACAAAGGGCAGCTGGTCGATGTCAATGCCCCGGGCGGCGATGTCGGTGGCCACCAGCACCCGCACCCGGCCCGCCTTGAAGTCACTCAGCGCCTGCACTCGAGCGGTCTGGCTCTTGTTGCCGTGGATGGCGGCGGCGGAGATGCCCCGCTTCACTAAGTCCTGAGCGATGCGGTTGGCCCCGTGCTTGGTGCGGGAGAACACCAGGGCGGAGGTAATATGCCGCTCCTCCATGAGGTGGGCCAGCAGCTTGGTCTTGTTGGCCTTGTCCACATAGTACAGCGACTGCCTGATGACCTCCACCGGGGAGGACACGGGATCCACTGCCACCCGGGCATAGTCGTGGAGCAGCCCATTCACCAGCCCCATCACCTCCGGGGGCATGGTGGCAGAGAAAAACAGGGTCTGTTTTTTCTCCGGCAGCAGCTTGAGCACCCGCTTCACGTCGTGGATGAAGCCCATATCCAGCATCCGGTCGGCCTCATCCAGCACGAAGATCTCAATGTGGGACAGCTCCAGCAGCCCCTGCCCGTGGAGATCCAGCAGCCGCCCCGGGGTGGCGACGAGGATATCCAGCCCCCGGTTGATGGCGTCCACCTGGGGCTGCTGCCCCACGCCGCCGAAGATGACGGCGGAGCGCAGGGGCAGGTTCCGGCCATAGGCCACAAAGGAGTCCTGGATCTGAAGGGCCAGCTCCCGGGTAGGGGTGAGGATCAGCGCCCGGATCACCCGGGGCTTAGGCGTCCGCCCGCTGAGCCGCTGGAGGATGGGGGCGGCGAAGGCGCAGGTCTTGCCGGTGCCCGTCTGGGCGCAGCCCAGCACGTCCCGGCCCGCCAGGGCAGGGGGGATGGCCTTGCGCTGGATGGGGGTGGGGTCGGTGTAGCCCTCCTGGGTGAGGGCCTTCAAAATGGGGGCGGTAAGCCCCAAGTCACGGAAATTCATGTCCTTTTCTACGTCCTATTCTATTCTGGATTGGCTTTGATCAGCCGCCAGAGCTTGTTTCACTGCTTCCACCGTCTCCGCCAGGCTCTGGCCCCCGGTCGGGACGATGATGTGCGCACAGCGTTCGTACAGCGGAACCCGGATCCGGTATACGTCAGCCAGCGTCTGGCCGGGTGAGAGGGCAATCCCCCGGGAGGCCAGGTTGTGGATTCGACCGGCCACGTCCTCCAGCGGCAGTTGAAGGTAAACCACCGTACCCAGCCGCCGCAGACCGGCGATGGACTCCTCCCGGCACACGCAGCTCCCCCCGGGGGCCACCACCGTCCCCCGGCAGTTCAGGGACAAAATGGCGTCCCGCTCCAGATCCAGGAACCGCTCCACCCCCCGTTGGTCGATCAGCTCCTGGAGCAGGGCCCCCTCCCGCTCCTGTATGAGGAGATCCACATCCAGGAAGCGCAGTCCCAGGGCCTTGGCCAGCACCACACCTACAGTGCTCTTGCCGGAGCCGGGCATCCCGATCAGAATTAGGTTGTCCATCCGCCCCGCCTCCAATACCAAAATTTGCCGCGCACAGTATGACAAATTATTATATCAGGAAACCCGCCGCGGTGCAAGGGAGATCTTTCCCCCCGGAGCCCTGATTTTCCCGCAAAAGGGGGCCTGGGCGTTTGCTCCAAACGCCCAGGCCCCCTTTGTCCAGTTTATACTAATTCTTTATAAAACGGTTTTACCGTTTTATGGGGCCGCGGAACGCGGCCCGACGGCGAAGCCGTCAAGAATGCTGTCAATCCTTTTCTTGGCGCGCCGCAGGCGCGGCGGCGCGAAGCGCCGCGATAAAAAGGTTTTAACCTTTTTATCAAGAAACAGTATTACGCCAGCCCACACCGGGAGGCGTCCTCCCACTCGTTCAGTCCCCGCGCCTGCCGTTCCTTGGCCTGCTGCCAGGTCAGCCTGACCGGCTCCCCATCCAGATAGGCCATCAGCTCGTCCAGCCCCTCCCGGGTGGTGCAGCTCACCTCAAAAATGCGCTCGCAGCCGGAATTGGTCATCCAGTTGCGCACCATGGGCACGTTGGCAAAGGGGGAGTCGATCTTGGTGATGATGCCGATAAGGGGCCGATTGGTGAAGCACTGGCAGTTGGGCTCAAACACGCTGAAGGGCTCGTCTGCCGCGATCAGCAGGGCCAGCACGTCCGCCTCGAAGGAAAAACAGGCCAGCCCCAGGCCGCAGTGCTTCGTCTCGGCATACTCCCCCGGGGAGTCGATGATTTCTTCCCCCGTATTGGTATATTGGGTTTTTTGATACCGCAGCTCCTCGCCCTTCAGCACCTGCGTCAGGGAAGTCTTTCCCGCCTCGCTCCGGCCCATCAAAAACAATTTTTTCATCCTTGCTCTCTACTTTTCCGTTATTTCGCAGACCACAAAGTTCAGCTCCCGCTGGAAGAAGTCGATCACGCCCTGTAGGGCGCTTTTCACGTGGGAATGGCTTCCAAGCAGGATCACCGTCCCGCTGAAGCGATCCAAAAAGCCCACCTCCACGTCGCCGCGCTTCAGGGCCACGTCCGCGGCCACCACTGTGGCCTCCCAGGGCGAGATGTGCAGCAGACCCAAGGCCTCGCCGGTGTGATCCTCACCCAGGTGGGTGCCGATATGAAGCCCGAGATTTTGATAGATCTCGGCATTGGGAATCCCAATGAGCTGGGCCAGGGAGATTTCCTTTCCCGGCATCCGCACCCGCACCAGGCGCAGCTCTTTCCCCTTCAAATCCTCATACTTCCGGGAGAAGATCTTCTCCAGAAACTCCTCCCGCGTCATGCGCTCTCCCATGGTGAACGTCCCTTACCGCTTCGTGATCTTGCACACGACATAGCCCATCTCGTCCCGGAAATAGTCCACCACCTCAGTCAGTGCGGCGTTCACATCCGCGATGTCCCCCGAGACGATCATGGTGCCGGTAAAGCGATCGGCAAAGCCCAGGTACACGTCGCCGCTCTTGACCGCGATGTCGGCGGCGATCACCGCGGACTCCGGCGGCGTCAGGTTCATGATGCCGATGGCGCTGGAGCCGTAGTCAATGGACGGGTTCAGCCCCAGCTTCTGGTATATGATGGGCGCGGGGCCACCGATCACGTGGGCAAACGTGATCTCCTTGCCCGCCACCGTCTCCTGTATGATCCGAATCTGATCCTGCCGTTCGCTCATCGCGCCGATCCTCCTTGACTGCCCGGTATGCCGCGCACAAAATCCGTCCCGCTTCCCGGAGTATTTTCGGATTTTTGCACAAAATCAGTCTGAGAACAGCATACCACAGTCGCCTGGTAAAGTCAACCACAAGGGCGGCCTTTCTCACGGCGTCCCTTCCGTTCCCTCGGTCATCAGCTCCGCCACCGTCCGGGCGTACAGCCGGGCGGCGGTGATGGCCTCCTGGAGGGTGTTTCCGTGGGTGCCCACCTCCACCAGCAGGGTGCCGGTGGACAGGTGCTGGTTGAAGCGGGAGCCTCGCAGCACCACCGGCCGGGCCAGGGTAGCCCACTTGCCGGCCAGGGCATCCTGGATCTCCAGGGCCAGGGACAGGTTCACCTTCCAGTTGGGGTGCACCTGCCCGCCCGCGTCGCTGCCCAGCACCATCATCACCTGGGCGCAGTCGTCCACCGACCCCGCCACAACCTTGTAAATGGTGCCGTCGCTGGCCACCAGCGCGTCCCGGTGCACGTCCAGCAGCAGCACGATGGAAGGGTGCTCCTTCAGCGCCGCCGTCACCCCCTCTAGGGAGCGCTTGTAGGCCTCGTTGTAGCTGGGGTAGTCGTACAGGGTGGTGTCGTGGATCACCTCCACCCCCGCCGCCCGGAACACCGCCGCCATCTCCTCCCCCACCCGCACCATATTTCGCTCTGTGTCCAGGGTGCGGTAGCTGTCGCTCTCCTCGTACACGTCCTCCCCATCCATGGTGTAGGCCTCGGTGGCGTGGGAGTGGTAGATCAGCACCTTGGGGCCCTCCCCCTGGGCGGACAGGGCAGGGGCCACCGCCCGCAGGCCGTCCAGATCCAGGGTGTAGTCCGTGTGGTTGTAGACGGACAGATTCCCCGACGTGACATACTTGGCGGAGGAGCCCGCCACCATGGTCTTGGCCACAATCCCCTCCGGGGCGGTGGTGGTGGGAGGGAGGTTGTGCTCCTCCTCCCCGTCGTCCGGATCCAGCTCCTCCGGATCCAGGGAAGCGGAGGGGGCGGGATCCTCCCCATTTGCGGTGTCCTTCCGGGGAGAGGCCACCCCTCCCAGCAGGGAGGACTGGGCCAGCACCAGCCTGTCCCAGCCGGACAGGCCGTCCTCCTGCCGGGGGACGCCCAGCTCCGCCGCCAGCAGGGAGGTGGCCACCTGGGCGCTGTCCGCCAGCCGCAGCAGATCCCGCAGCGCCGCCCCCGGATCCCCCACCAGCCACAGCAGCCACGCCGCCAGCCCCGCCACCAGCGCCGCCGCTGCCAGCCTCACCGCCCGCAGCAGCCCCCGGGTTGTCCTTTTCTTTCGCATCGCAATCACCTCCCTGGATCCTATGCGGCGGGGGAGGAACTTATGGCAATTTTCTTTTTTGCCGCTCTCTCTTGACAAGCTGAGTTCTCAGAGTTATACTTAGTGAGAAAAGTATAACTGGTCGGAGGAATTGGAATGAAGCTGAAGTTGCCGCGGGATCAATTTCTCTCCACCGTGCGGGTGGGGGACAAGGGTCAAATTGTCATCCCCAAGGAGGTGCGGGATCTCTTTGAGATCGAGCCGGGGGACAGTCTGATGCTCATGGCGGACAAGAAACGGGGCATCGCCATCGTGGGCTTCGACGGCATGATCGACTTCATGCACGAGTCCGTCCGCCAGGCCCAGCAGGCCCAGCAGGAGCAGGGGAATCAGGAGGAGGAACCCAAATGAACGCCATTCAAATCACCGGCCTCTCCCGGGACTACGGGAAGCGCCGGGTGGTAGATCGCCTGGAGCTCACCATACCAGAGGGGGAGCTGTTCGCCCTCTTAGGCGTGAACGGGGCGGGCAAGTCCACCACCATCAAGATGCTGTGCTGCCTCACCGCCCCCACCGAGGGGGACGCCGCCCTCATGGGCCACAGCGTCCGCACCGACAGCCACCGGGCCAAGGAGGTGCTGGCCGTCTCCCCCCAGGAGACGGCAGTGGCCCCCGGCCTGACGGTGGCGGAAAACCTGGCGCTGATGGCGGGGGTGTACGGCCGGCCCCGGGTCCGGGTTGGGGAGGTCATGGAGCAGCTGGGCCTGACCCAGTGGGCCGGACAGCGGGCCAAAACCCTGTCCGGCGGCTGGCAGCGGCGGCTGTCCATCGCCATGGCCCTGGTGTCCCAGCCGGAGGTGCTGTTCCTGGACGAGCCCACCCTGGGCCTGGACGTGCTGGCCCGGCGGGAGCTGTGGGGCGTCATCCGGGGGCTGAAGGGTCACACCGCCATCGTCCTCACCACCCACTACCTGGAGGAGGCGGAGGCCCTGGCCGACCGCATCGGCGTCATGGCCTCCGGCAGGCTCCGGGCGGTGGGAACGGCGGAGGAGCTGAAGGCCCTGGCGGGCTGCGAAACCTTTGAGGACGCCTTTGTGGCGCTGGCGGGAGAGGAGGCGGCGTCATGAGGATGCTGGCCTTTGCCAAGCGCAACACCAAGGAGCTGTTCCGGGATCCCCTCACCCTGTTCTTCGGGCTGGGCTTCCCCCTGGTGCTGCTGGTGCTGATGACT
Source organism: uncultured Oscillospiraceae bacterium (assembly GCA_910584285.1). Lineage (GTDB taxonomy): Bacteria > Bacillota > Clostridia > Oscillospirales > Oscillospiraceae > Enterenecus. The sequence goes on along the minus strand of CAJTYK010000004.1, from coordinate 61,598 downwards.
GTGATCCAGAACAACGTGCCGGTGCAGATTTTCGCGCTGGAGACCCTGGCTCCGGGCATCGCCCTGTTCGGGCTGACCTTCCTGGCGCTGTTTTCCGGCCTGCTGCTGGCCCGGGATCGCTCCACCGCCTTTCTGTCCCGGCTGGCGGCGTCGCCCATGACGGCGGCGGACTTCCTGCTGGGCTATTTGCTGCCCCTGCTGCCCATGGCGGTGGGACAGAGCGTCATCTGCATGGCGGCGGCGGTGGTCCTGGGACTGCCGCTGAGCTGGCGCCTGCCGGCGGTGGTGCTGTCCCTCATCCCGTCGGCCCTGCTGTTCATCGCCCTGGGCCTGCTGTGCGGCACCCTGTTTAGCGACAAGCAGGTGGGCGGCATGTGCGGCGCCCTGCTCACCAACGTGACCGCTTGGCTGGCAGGGATCTGGTTCGACCTGTCCCTGCTGGGCGGAGGCTTCCGGACATTTGCCTATCTGCTGCCCTTCGCCCACGGGGCGGACGGGGCCCGGGCGGCGCTGGCCGGAAACTGGGCCGCTCTGCCGGGGCATCTGCTGTGGGTATCCGCCTGGGCAGCGGCATTGATGGCGCTGGCGGTGTGGCTGTTCCGCCGGAAAATGGTGGAACGGTAAACGCCTATTTTCGTGCCCTTCTTTCCTTGTCCAGCCCTTGAATTCCCGATTCCGCTGTGGTACAATACCCAGTATCCGAAACAGCAGGACGGGCCCGCTCCTGGGGCCATGCTGTGGAAAACAGAAAGGTGAGGATTCCCAATGGGCTTTTTCAGCAGCACGCAGAGGACGGACGCCATCCCCATTGCCATGGAGGGCGAAAAGCCCCAGGAGAGCCTGCCCCCTCCCCAGAAGGTGGCCAGCACCCTGATCACCCAGGGCGTCACCATCAAGGGCACCGTTGAGGGCGAAGGCGTGGTTCAGGTGGAAGGCGTGGTGGAGGGTGAGTTCCGCATGGTGGGCGCGGTCATTGTGGCTGACACCGGCCTGGTACGTGGCCCCATCTCCGCCGACGTGGTTCGGGTGGCCGGCAAGGTAGAGGGCAACGTCACCGCCCGGGAGCATATGCGCCTGGAGCAGTCGGGCACCCTCATCGGCGACGTGGCCACCGCCTCTCTGGTGGTGGAGGACGGCGGCTGTCTCAATGGCCGCTCCACCATGATCAAGGGCCCCGCCCCGGAGCCCGAGCTGACCGACGTGACCGTCACCGACGACCTCCAGTTCGGCCCCGCCTACGACATCGAGGGCGAGTAACCCCGGCATTGCACAAAAAAGTGCCCGGTTTCTAACGAAACCGGGCACTTTTTATTTTGTTCTGCGGAGCTCCGTTCCGCCGCTGTCGCGTTACCGGGCGCAAACGGAACGGGACAGATCGGGCGGAAGCGGGCTTAAAGCTCGCGGGTCTAAGACCCTTTTCGGTTCCTTTTTCTCTCGAGAAAAAGGAACTTATTCCGCGGAGATCATATAGTAGTACACCGGCTGACCCCCGGCCAGCAGGGTGATCTCAGCGTTGGGGCAGGCCGTCCGGAAGATCTCCAGGGCCTCGTTGGCCTGCTCCTCAGATACGTCCTCGCCGTAGAAGATATTGATAAACTCCGCGTCCTGCTGCACATCCGCCCTGGCCAGCCGCTCCAGCAGGGCGTTGATGGACTGATCGGTGCCGAACAGCTGACCCTCCGCCAGGGCCATGTAGTCCCCCTCGTGGATCTCGAAGCCGTCGAAGTCGGAGTTCCGGGCGGCGTAGGTGATCTCGGAGGTGCGCACGTTCTTTCGCGCCTCCTCCATGGCGGCGGCGTTGCTGTCCCTGTCCCCGTCCGGATCCAGCACCAGCATGGCGGCGATGCCCTGGGGCACGGTGCGGGTGGGCACCACCACGATCTCCTTGCCCTCAATGAGGCCCACGCACTGCTCGGCGGCCATGATGATGTTCTTGTTGTTGGGCAGGACGAACACCGTCTCGGCGGGGGTGCGGGCGATCTCCCGCAGGATGTCCTCGGTGGAGGGGTTCATGGTCTGCCCGCCGGAGATGATACCATCCACCCCCAGATCCTTGAACACGGAGGCCATGCCCGTCCCAGCGCTGACGGCCACCACGCCGAACTTCTTCTCCGGCGGGGCGATGGCTCCCTCCCCGCTCTCCTGGGCCTCCAGCTCCGCCTCGATCTGCTCCAGATCGTCGGTGGACTGGGCCTTTTTACCCGCGGCCAGTTCCTCGGCCTGGGTGCGCATATTCTCGATCTTGGCCAGCTCCAGGGTGCCGTACTTCTGGGCCTCGCTCAGCGCCGCGCCGGGGGTGTCGGTGTGGACGTGAACCTTGAAGGCCTCGTCGTCCTCGCCGATCACCAGGCTGTCGCCGATGCTGTTCAGGTAGGCCCGGAAGGGCTCGATGGATTTGCCCGCCGTCTTGCGGACGATGAACACCGTGTCAAAGGTGAAGGTGATGTCCTCCTCGGACAGAGCGGCAAAGTCGGCGGACTCCTTCACGGGCAGGGAGTCGTCCGGCCCCTCCGGGGCGGCGATCCCCCGCAGCTCGTCCAGCATCCCCTGGAGTATGCACAGGAAGCCCTTGCCTCCCGCGTCCACCACCCCGGCCTTTTTCAGCACCGGGTTCTGGTTCACCGTGTCCGCCAGGGCGATCTGGCCCTCCGCGATAGCGGCCTCCAGCACCGCCTCCACGCTGTTCTGGCTGTGGGCGGTCTCCGCCGCCTTCACGCTGGCCAGCCGGGACACCGTGAGGATGGTGCCCTCGGCGGGCTTCATCACCGCCTTATAGGCGGCGGACACACCCTCACTGAGGGCGGCGGCAAACACCGCGCCGTCGGCGGTCTCCCGCTCCTTGAGGCCCTTGGACATCCCCCGGAACAGCAGGGACAAAATCACGCCGGAGTTGCCCCGGGCCCCCCGCAGCAGGGCGGAGGCGTTGGTGGCGGCGGCCTGCCCGATGGACTGGGCGGGCTTTTTTTTGGCCTCGGCGGCGGCGGTGCCGATGGTGAGGGACATATTGGTGCCGGTGTCCCCGTCGGGGACGGGGAACACGTTTAGCTCGTTGATGGCCTGCTTCTGAGCGTTGATGGAGGCGGAGGCGTGAATCACCATGCGCTGAAACAGCGCGCCGTCAATGATATCTACCATGTCAGATCATCCTTTCTGTCTGGTCTGGACGGCTCAGCCGATCACCATGGAATCCACGCAGACGTTGACGCCGCGCACCTCCACGCCGGTGAGACGGTGGACGTTATACTTCACCTCGCTCTGGATGGAGCGGCCCACCGCCACCAGATTGACGCCGTTGTCCACAATGATGTGGAGGTCGATGGTGATGGACTGATCCTCGTTGTAGGTGATCTTCACGCCCTTGGACATAGACTCCCGCCGCAGCAGGTGCACCAGTCCGTCGGTCTTGGAGCGGAAGGCCATGCCCTTCACCCCATAGCAGCTGGTGGCCACCGCGCCGGTGAGGTTAGAAAACACGTCGCTGGTGAGCTGGACGCGGCCCTTTTCGGTTTGTATCTTCATGGGAACCTTCCTTTCTTGGAGCGGGTTTGGTTCGGTTGTTCCGGTTTTATACGTCTTTATATTGTATTCTATTTTGCTCCAAAATACAAGTGTTTCCTTGGAAAAGGGCGGGGGTCTTTTTGGCTGTAAGCGGGCAATTTTGACAAAAAGCGTCCGGCGGAAATGCCGCCGGACGCTTTTTCGCGCTTGCTTGGGAAAAACTTACTTCAGGTTGAAGAAGGCGCTCTTGCCCAGGTACTGGGCGGCATCCCCCAGCTCCTCCTCGATGCGGAGCAGCTGATTGTACTTGGCCACCCGGTCGGTGCGGCTGGGGGCGCCGGTCTTGATCTGGCCGGCGTTGACGCCTACCACGATGTCGGCGATGGTGGCGTCCTCGGTCTCGCCGGAGCGGTGGGACACCACGGCGGTGTAGCCGTGCCGGTTGGCCAGCTGGATGGCGTCCAGGGTCTCGGTGAGGGTGCCGATCTGGTTGACCTTGATGAGGATGGAGTTGGCGATGCCGTTGTCCAGGCCCATCTGAAGCCGCTCGGTGTTGGTGACGAACAGGTCGTCGCCGACGAGCTGCACCTTGCCGCCCAGGGCCTTGGTGAGCATCTGCCAGCCCTCGATGTCGTCCTCGCCCATGCAGTCCTCCATGGAGATGATGGGGTAGTTGTCGGCGAACTTCTTCCACATATTGACCATCTGCTGCTTAGTGTAGGTCTTCTTGGCCTTGGGCAGGTCATAGCAGCCGGTCTCGGCGTTGTACCAGTCGGACACGGCGGCGTCGATGGCGATCATGAAGTCCTCGCCGGGCTTGTAGCCGGACTTCTCGATGGCGGCCACGATGCACTTGAAGGCGTCCTCGTCCTTCTTCAGGTTGGGGGCGTAGCCGCCCTCGTCGCCCACGCCGGCGGCGGGGGTGCCGTTCTCCTTCAGCACGCTCTTGAGGTTGTGGAACACCTCGGCGCACATCTGGAGGGCCTTCTTCCAGCAGCAGGCGCCCACAGGCATGATCATGAACTCCTGGATGTCCACATTGTTGGTGGCGTGGGCGCCGCCGTTGAGGATGTTCATCATGGGCACAGGCAGGGTCTTGCCGTTCACGCCGCCCACGTAGTTATACAGGGGCATCCCCAGGCTCTCAGCGGCGGCCTTGGCCACGGCCAGGGAGCAGCCCAGAATGGCGTTGGCGCCCAAGCGGCCCTTGTTGGGGGTGCCGTCCAGCTCGATCATGGCCTTGTCGATGGACACCTGATCCAGGGCGTTCATGCCGATGAGGCACTCAGCCAGCTCGGTGTTCACGTTGGCGACGGCCTTCTCCACGCCCTTGCCCAGGTAGCGGCTCTTGTCGCCGTCCCGCAGCTCGCAGGCCTCATGCACGCCGGTGGAAGCGCCGGAGGGCACAGCGGCGCGGCCCATGGTGCCGTCCTCCAGAACCACCTCTACCTCAACGGTGGGGTTGCCCCGGGAGTCCAGGATCTCGCGGCCAAGTACGTCAACGATCTCAAGCATCTGTTTCATGGGAATCAAGCTCCTTTCAAAATGTCAAAGGGTATAGATTTAAGAGGTGCTTACCTCATGGGACACAAAAGTGAACAGTTAATCGCCCTTTTTCTCGTTTTCCTCCATGGGCCCGGCCGCATGCCTGCGGATCTCCTCATTCATCTTCCGCACATCTTCTATGGTGGCGCATTTGTCCGTTGCCGTCGTAATCAGCCAGGCGATAAACTGCATCTGTTTGTCGGTCATGCGTATCCCTCCGTTTCCCGACTGTGGTGTCTTACTTCACGATCAGGGTCTGGCCGGTCATCTCCGCAGGCTGTTTCAGCGCCCGCTATCCCTGCCTCCCCCGCCTTCGGCGGGGGAGGCAGGATTATTTTACGATGAGGGTCTGCCCCGTCATTTCCGCGGGCTGCTTCAGCCCCATCAGATCCAGCATGGTGGGGGCCAGGTCGGCCAGCCGGCCGTCCCGCAGCGTCACGTCCGCACCCACCACGCAGCAGGGCACCAGGTTGGTGGTGTGGGCGGTGAAGGGGGAGCCGTCCTCCTCCACCATGTGCTCGGCGTTGCCGTGATCGGCGGTGATGAGGGTGACGCCGCCCATCTTAGCGGTGGCCTCCACCACCTGCCCCACGCCGCTGTCCACCGCCTCGGCGGCCTTCACTGCGGCCTCGTACACGCCAGTGTGGCCCACCATGTCGCAGTTGGCGAAGTTCAGGATCACCACATCGTACTTGCCGCTCTCAATGCGCTTGACGGCCTCGGCGGCGACCTCTGGCTCGCTCATGTGAGGCTGGAGGTCGTAGGTGGCCACCTTGGGGGAGGGGATGAGGCACCGATCCTCCCCGGGGAACACCGTCTCCACGCCGCCGTTGAAGAAGAAGGTGACGTGGGCGTACTTCTCCGTTTCGGCGATGCGCAGCTGGGTCATGCCCTGCTGGGCGATATACTCGCCGAAGATGTTGTCCAGGCTCTCCTTGGGGAAGGCGATGACCACGTTGGGCATGGACGCGTCATAGGACGTGGTGCACACGTAGTTCACGTGGAAAAAGCCCTTCTTCCGCTCAAAGCCGGTGAAGTCGGGATCCACGAAGGCGCGGGTGATCTCCCGGGCCCGGTCGGGGCGGAAGTTCATGAAGATGATGGAGTCCCCCTCGCCGATCTCAGCGTGCTCGGCGGTGATCACCGGTATGACGAACTCGTCCGTCACCCCCGCGTCGTAGCTGGCCTGCATGGCTCCCACCGGGTCGCCGATAAAGCGGCGCTCGCTCTCGCCATACACCATGGCCTTGTAGGAGCGCTCCACCCGGTCCCAGTTGGTGTCCCGGTCCATGGCGTAGTAGCGGCCGGAGATGGTGGCGATCTGGGCGCCGTACTGATCGCAGGTCTCCTTCATCTGGTGTACGAAGTCCTTGCCGGAGGTGGGGGGCACATCCCGCCCGTCCATGAAGCAGTGCACGAAGATTTTGGGACAGCCCAGGTCGTGGGCCATCTTCACCGCCGCCTGAATGTGGGTGATGTGGCTGTGGACGCCGCCGTTGGACATCAGGCCGTAGATGTGGACGGCCGTCCCGGCGTTCTTCGCCGCCAGCATGGCGTCCTTGTAGGCGGGGTTCTCAAAGAAGTCCCCGTCCTGGATGGCCTTGGTGATTTTGGGCAGATCCTGGAACACCACCCGGCCGGCGCCGATGTTGGTGTGGCCCACCTCGCTGTTGCCCATCTGCCCGTCGGGCAGGCCCACGTCCAGCCCGGAGGCGGACAGCTTGCAGCAGGGGTTCTCGGCGAACAGCTTATCCAGATTGGGGGTGCGGGCGGCGGCGATGGCGTTGTCCCCCGCCTTGGTAGAGGGGGACAGGCCAAAGCCGTCCATAATGATAAGTGTGGTAGGTGTTTTCATAAATGGATGCCTCTCTGTTCAGAATAGGGCGCGGCGGTCAGTCCTTGTTGTCCGGCTGCGGCTTATAGCTCTCGTCGCCCGATTCAATATACAGTACGAAGTCATTGATCTTCTTTTCGCTCCATCCGGCCGCCCTCAGCCCCAAAAGCAGCCTTGCGACCTCGGTCATGTTCATAGCCGTCCTCCTTACTCCTGGTTGGCCGCGTTGATGATGGCCATGAAGTCGTCCGGCTTCAGGGACGCGCCGCCGATGAGGCCGCCGTCGATGTCGGGCTGGGCCAGCAGCTCATGGGCGTTCTTGGCGTTCATGGAGCCACCGTACTGGATGGTGACGGCCCGGGCCACCCGGGCGCCGTACTGCTTGCGGATGATGGTGCGGATGTGGGTGCACACCTCGCCGGCCTGCTCGGCGGTGGCGGTCTTGCCGGTGCCGATGGCCCAGATGGGCTCATAGGCCACGACGACGCGGCGCACCTGGCTCTCGTTCAGCCCCGCCAGGGCCACCTTCACCTGGTAGGAGATCAGCTCGTTGGTGACGCCCAGCTCCCGCTGCTCCAGGCTCTCGCCCACACACACGATGGGCCGCAGGCCCGCCTCCAGGGCGGCGTGCACCTTCTTGTTCACGGTGAAGTCGGTCTCGTTATAGTACTGCCGCCGCTCGGAGTGGCCGATGATGACATACTTGGCGCCCACGTCCTTGAGCATCTCCACGGTGACCTCGCCGGTGTAAGCGCCGCTGGCCTCGTAGTGGCAGGTCTCGCCGCCGATGGACACCCGGGTGTCCTTGAACAGGCGGACGGCGCCGGGGATGTTCACCCCGGGGACGCACAGCACCACGTCGCACCACTTGTGGCGGCCCAGCTGGGGCTTGAGGGCCTCGGCGAAGGCCTTGGTCTCGGTGAGGGTCTTGTTCATCTTCCAGTTGCCGGCGATGATGGTCTTACGGTACTTCAGATTCATGATTGGGCTCCTTCCAACTAAAGTAAAATGGATGGGTGTTCTCTTAGAATCTCTATCTTCCTCTCAAAACGCGCGTCTGAATTAAGCGTCCAGCAGGCAGGCCTCGTCGGGGCAAAGTCCGCGCACTCCGCTTCCGCCTGACGGCGAAAGCTACGTTCGCTCCCTTGCCCCTCCTCTCCCCACAAAAGCTGAAGGGTGCTTTTGCGGGGGCCCCGAGTTGCTTGCTTACTTGTCCAGTAAGCAAGCAACGCCCGGCAGCTCCTTGCCCTCCATGAACTCCAGGCTGGCGCCGCCGCCGGTGGAGATGTGGGTCATCTTGTCAGCATAGCCCAGCTGCTGCACGGCAGCCGCGCTGTCGCCGCCGCCGATGATGGTGATGGCGGAGGTCTTGCTCAGCGCCTCGGCCACCGCCTTGGTGCCCGCGGCGAACTTCTCAAACTCGAACACGCCCATGGGGCCGTTCCAGATGACGGTGCCCGCGTCGGCCACGGCGTCGCAGTACAGCTTCACGGTCTCGGGGCCGATGTCCAAGCCCTGCCAGCCGTCGGGGATCTCGCCGGACTTGACTACCTTGCTGTCGGCGTCGGCGGCGAACTTATCCGCAATCACGGTGTCCACAGGCAGCAGCAGCTTCACGCCCTTGTCCGCGGCCTTCTTCACCATGTCGTTGGCGTAGTCCTTCCAGTCCTCCTCCAGCAGGGAGTCGCCCACCTTGCCGCCCTGGGCGGCGGAGAAGGTGTAAGCCATGCCGCCGCCGATGATGATGGTGTCGGCGATCTCCAGCAGGTTGTTGATGACGCCGATCTTGGAGCTCACCTTGGAGCCGCCCAGGATGGCGACGAGGGGGCGCTTGGGATTGGCCAGAGCGCCGCCGATGAAGTCCAGCTCCTTCTGGATCAGGAAGCCGGACACGGCGGGCAGATAGTCGGCCACGCCGGCGGTGGAGGCGTGGGCGCGGTGCACCGCGCCGAAGGCGTCGGACACGTACACGCCGTCCGCCCCGGCCAGATCGGCCATCTTCTTGGCCAGCTCGGGGTCACCCTTGGTCTCGCCCTTCTCAAACCGGGTGTTCTGGAGCAGCATGATCTCGCCGGGCTTCAGGGCCGCGGCCTTGGCCTGGGCGTCGGGGCCCACCACGTCGTCGGCCAGGATCACGTCCTTGCCCAGCAGCTCGCTCAGCCGCTTGGCCACCGGCTCCATGCGCAGCTCGGCCAGGGACTTCTTCCACTTCTCCTCGGTGATGGACGCCTCGTCCTTGCCCTTCTCCAGCTGCTTTTTCTTGTAGCTGTCGAAGGTGGCCACCGGCTTGCCCATGTGGGAGCAGGCGATGACCGCCGCGCCCTGCTCCAGCAGGTACTGGATGGTGGGCAGGGCGGCGCGGATGCGCTTGTCATCGGTGATGACACCGCTGCCGTCCTTGGCCATGGGCACGTTGAAGTCGCAGCGGAGAAGAACCTTCTTCCCCTTCACGTCAACGTCCTTGACCGTCTTCTTGTTGTAGTTCATGGCGAAAACTCCTTTCATTTCTTACAACTTGAAGTGTTAGCTTACTAAATGGGATTTCTCGGGAGCTGCTTGGATTAGCGGTTGTCACGCCGCGCCTGCTCACGACGGCTCCGCGCTTTTTGCGGCCATTTCCCCCGTACCGGACAGGCCGGGGAACCCCTGCTGCCGCAGCGCCTCATAGGCCAGCACGGCCACCGAGTTGGCCAGGTTTAGGCTCCTGGCGTCCTCCCGCATGGGGATGCGGACGCAGCGATCCGCGTGGGCTTCCCGGAACCATTGGGGCAACCCGGCGGTCTCCTTTCCGAAGAACAGCCAGCAGCCGTCCCGGAATTGGGCCCGGGTATAGTCTTGGGGGGCCTTGGTGGTGGCCAGCCACAGATCGCCCACCCGGTTCCGGGCGAACAGCGCGTCCAGGCTGGGGTAGACGGTCAAGTCCACCATGGGCCAGTAGTCCAGCCCCGCCCGCTTCACCGCCTTCTCGCTGATGTCGAAGCCCAGGGGCTCCACCAGGTGGAGGCGCGAACGGGTGGCGGCGCAGGTGCGGGCGATATTGCCGCAATTCTGCGGGATTTCCGGCTCAACCAATACGATATTAACCATAACATCCTCCCGTAACCACGGACATTATATTCGCTTGCGGCGCAAATAGCAAGAGAAAATGTGGCGAATCTGTCAAAAATTTAACCTTTTTTGCTGGCACTTTGCCGAAGGCCCCCTGTTTCCCCCAAAATTTTCGGGCTGGAGGGACCTTGGACCCCAAAAAATAAAAATTTTCCCATCCCAATGCAACCCTTCCGCCTCTGCCGGGGTATTGCTTACAGAACGGCCTCCACCCGCCGGTCCGCGGCTTCGGGGAAACAGTTGCCATTTCCCCCGGCGTGTGATACAATGCCCCAAGAAGCCCCAAGGGTACGGACAGAGAGGGAGGACGGCACATGGACACCATGATCATCGGCATCGCCGGGGGCACCGGCTCGGGAAAGACCACGCTCACCAGAAAGCTCCAGGACACCTTTGGGGACGATGTGTCCGTTGTCTACCACGACAACTATTATAAAAAGCACGTGGGGATGACCTACGAGGAGCGGGCGGCCCTGAACTACGACCACCCGGACGCCTTCGACACCGCCCTGATGGTGGCCGACCTGAAGAAGCTGGCCGCCGGTCAGGCCATCCGCTGTCCGGTGTACGACTACACCATCCACAACCGCTCGGAGGAGACGGTGGAGGTGCTCCCCACCAAGGTGGTGATTGTGGAGGGCATCCTCATCTTCGCCGATCCCGCCCTGCGCTCGCTGATGGACGTGAAGATCTTCGTGGATACCGACGCCGATGTGCGCATACTCCGCCGCATCCTCCGGGACGTGAAGGAGCGGGGCCGTTCTCTGGACTCGGTGATCAGCCAGTACCTCACCACTGTCAAGCCCATGCACGAGCAATTCGTCCAGCCCTCCCGCCAGTACGCCGACATCGTGGTGCTGGAGGGGGGCCGCAACCTGGTGGCCCTGGACATGATCGTGCAGCGGGTGCGCAGCCACATCCAGGGGAACGCATAAAAACCCCCGGCGCGGCGCACAATCACAGCGGTGGAGCCTGCGCCGATCTGCGCCGAGGAATGGGGGCCAATCGCGGGCAAATTTAACGCCCTGTTTGCATAACCCCAATGATAACACAAAGGAGAATATCAACACCATGAAACGAATCATTTCCCTATGCGCCGCCGCCGTGCTGTGCCTGTCCCTGCTGTCCGCCTGCGGCGGTAAGCCCGCTGAGGAAAAAAAGGTGGATCTGGCCGCTTTCGCCCAGGAGGTAATGGCAAACCACGAGTTTTCCGCCCTTGAGAAGGCCGACCCCGCCGACCAGGAGGTGGGGGCCATTATGCTGGAAAACAACTACCCCGGCCTGAAGAACATGGATCTGGAGCAGGCAGAAATTTACCTCGCCATGATCTCCTTCAGCGGCGGTGAGCTGGCCTTGGCCCAGGCCAAGAGCGCCGAGGACGCCGCCAAGGTCAAGGGGATCTTTGAGTCCCGCATTGAGGCCAAAACCACCGAGGGCCCGGGCAACTACCCCGAGGAGGTGGAGCTGTGGCTGCACAGCGCCAAGGTGGCGGAGCACGGCACCTATGTGATGCTGGTGAACCACCCGGACAGCGAGGCCATCGTCAGCGAGTTTGAGGCTTTATTCAAATAAGAAGCGCATAACCACATAAAAAAGCAGGAGTGTGTGACATAATGAAACGTCTGATTCCCCTGGTGCTGGCCCTGATTCTGGGCCTATCCCTGCTGTCCGGCTGTGGAAACCCCGGGGCCGATACCACGCTGATCCCCTCCGATCCCCCCGACGAGACCGCCTCCCTCCCCCCGGCGGACGGAACCGAGGAGCCCACCCTGGCCCTCCCCACCGAGGAGCCCACGGCAGAGCCCACCCTTGACCCCACCCCGGAGCCCACCGAGGCCCCGGCCACCAACACCCCGGAGGCCAAGCCCACCCCCAAGCCTACCCCCGCTCCCACCCCCAAGCCTACGCCCAAGCCTACCCCCGCCCCCACGCCGGAGCCCACCCCGGAGCCCACGCCCGAGCCTCCGGCGGGGGGTGGATCTGGCCGCCTTCTATGAGGACGTCACCAGTATGCACGAGTTCGGCCACTTACAGCTGGCGGACAGCACCCTGCTGGACGGCTATTACCCCGGCCTGTCCTCCATCCCCACGGAGCAGCAGCTGGTTTACATCTGCCCGATGACCATGAACAACGGCGAGTTTGGGCTGGTGCAGGTGAAGAACAGCGCCGACGTGGCCCGGGTGAAGGCCATCTTCCAGGCCCGCATCGACTACATGGTGGGCGACGGCAACGGCCCCGGCGGCGCCTGGTATCCCGGGCCCACCGAGCAGTGGGACAACAACTCCCGCGTCGTCGCCAACGGCAATTACGTCATGATGGTGGTGCATGAGAACTGCGATCAGATCGTGTCCCAGTTCAACGCCCTATTCTAACAATACCGCTGCCCCGGCGCTTCGCGCCGGGGCAGTTCAACCTAATCGGCGAGGTGACCGCGTATGATATTTTCCAGTCCGTTATTTCTGTTCCTCTATTTCCCCATTGTATTGATTCTGTACTACATCTCCCCCCTGCGGTGGCGCAACCTGGTGCTGCTCGTCGTCAACCTGATCTTCTACGGCTGGGGCGAGCCGGTGTACGTGGTGATCATGTTCGCCTCCATCGCCATCGACTACTCCCACGGGCGGATCGTCACCCGCTGCAAGGCCAAGGGGAACGACCGGGGCGCCCGGATGGCGGTGGCCTCGTCGGTGGTGTTCAACCTGCTGCTGCTGGGCTTTTTCAAGTACTGGAACTTCATCGCCGGCAGTCTGGCGGCGGTGGGCGCGGGCTTCCTGCCCATTATCGAGAGCCTGCCTCTGCCCGGAGGGGAGTCCATCCCCTTTACCCTGCCCATCGGCATCTCCTTCTACACCTTCCAGACCATGAGCTACACCATCGACGTGTACCGTGGGGATGCCCGCTGCCAGAAGAACATTGTCACCTTTGGCACCTTTGTCACCCTGTTCCCCCAGCTCATCGCCGGGCCCATCATCAAGTACAAGGATCTGGACGACCAGCTGGAGCACCGTGACCACACCTTTGAGAAGTTCGCCTCCGGCGTCCAGCGCTTTACCATCGGCGCCTGCAAGAAGGTGCTCCTGGCCAACGCCCTGGGCCCCCTGTGGGACGTGTACCTGGCCACTCCCTCCGCCCAGCTCACCACCCTGGGGGCGTGGCTGGGGATTGTGGCCTTTTCCCTCCAGCTCTACTTCGACTTCTCCGGCTACTCGGATATGGCCATCGGCTTGGGCCGGATGCTGGGCTTCGAGTTTCTGGAGAACTTCAACTACCCCTATATCTCCAAGTCCGCCAGCGAGTTCTGGCGGCGGTGGCACATCTCCCTGGGCAGCTGGTTCCGGGAGTACCTCTACTTCCCCCTGGGCGGCAGCCGGGTGGGGAGGGGCCGCATGGTATTCAACCTTCTGATCGTCTGGGCCGCCACCGGCATTTGGCACGGGGCCAGCTGGAATTTCCTGATCTGGGGCCTGTACTGGTTCGTGTGGATCACATTGGAGAAGCTGTGGCTGGGCAAGCTGCTGGACAGGGCCCCGGCCTGGGTGTGCCATATCTATGGCGTGTTCATCGCCATCGTGGGCTGGGCCATCTTCGCGGTGGAGGACTTCTCCGCCATGGGGCCGTACCTGGCCGCCATGTTCGGCTTTGGCGCGGGGGCACTGGACGGTGACTTCCTCTACTACCTGCGCAACTACCTGCCCATCCTGGTGATCGCCATCGTGGCCGCCACGCCGCTGGCCAAAACCCTGTGGCACAAACTGCCGGAGCGGGCCCGTCAGATCGCCTTTCCGGTGCTGATGCTGGCGGGGCTGGTGTTCACCACCGCCTACCTGGTGGACGGCACCTACAACCCCTTCCTCTACTTCCGCTTCTAAATCAAGGGTTTGTCCCTCAAAGGAGGACGCTTCTATGTTTATCAATATCCGGGGCAAGAACATCTGGTACGAAGTCTACGGCGCGGAGCATGACCACACTCTGCTGTACCTCCATGGCGGCCCAGGGGCCAGCTGCCTGGATTTTGCCAATCAGGCAAAGGCGTTAAGCAGGAGCATGAGGGTTGTCACCTTCGACCAGCTGGGGGTGCTGCGCTCCGACGCCATTCTGGAGCAGGAAAGCTACAGCATGGAATACCAGATCGAACTGATCGAGGAGCTGCGCAGCTTGCTGGAGATTGAGCGCTGGAGCGTGCTTGGCCATTCCTACGGCGGTATGCTTGCGGTTTTATACGCCCACATCCATCCAGAGTCCATTCACAAGATCATCCTGGAGTGTCCTTCACTGTGGTTTGAGGATTCCGCCCGGTCAACCGCCGAATATCTGAGCGGGCATATCGACAGCCTGAACGACCAGCAGGCAAGCAAGCTGTGTGAAAAGCTCAAATCCGCAGACTATTCAGACAAGGCGGAGATCGTATGGGATTTGTCCACCCTGCTCAGCTATGTCACGGATATGGAGCTGCGGTTTTATCTCCACGGGATTTCCTTTGAGGACTATGAGGCGAGCATGGACACCTCCGATATCACGGATGAAATGTGGGCAAAGGGCGAGCAGCACCTGACGAAATTGCTGGAAGTCCCGCCTGCGTCAGAGGGCTCCCAGCAAAAAAGGGTGCTGATGACCGACAATCTCCTGCCCCTGCTCCCAGAGCTTGGGGCCCCCATGCTGTTGATCAACGGAGCGTATGATCCCGCCTGTTCCAAGCGTCAAATCGAGTACATCATGAGCCACGTGCCCCATGTGACCCAGGCGGTTTTTGAAAACAGCGGGCACTTTCCAAGGCTGGAGGAGCCGGAAAAATATACGGCTACCGTTTTGAATTTCCTTGCATGAGGGGATATCGTTATGGACAAAAAATATTCCATCTTCATCACCGTGCTGTTCTGCCTGTTCACCTTCGGCTTCGGGGCGGCGCTGATCCTCACCCCCAGCCGGGACTTCTCCCAGCAGGAGAACCGCTTCTTGGCCCAGTTCAAGGCCCCCACAGCGGATACCCTGCGCTCCGGCAAGTTCATGGAGAGCTTTGAGAAGTATGTCTCCGATCAGTTCCCCCTGCGGGATCAGTGGATCCAGCTCAAGGCGTACTCCGAGAAGGCCCTGGGCAAGCAGGAGAACAACAAGGTCTACTTTGGCACCGACGGCCAGACCCTATTCGCCCAGTTCACCCCGCCCACCGACCAGGAGCTTTCCCAGCGGGTTGGCTTTGTGAACAAGCTGGGGGAAAATCTGGACGTGCCGGTGTACTTCTCCCTGGTGCCGGACAAGAGCTGGGCTTGGGCAAGCCTTCTCCCCGCCAACGCCCCCAAGGTGGACGACGGCTCCACCATCAGCAGGGCTGAGGCGCTGTGCGGGGGCAGCGTGACCTATATCGACCTGCGAACCATGCTGACTGAGGAGCAGGACGCATTCTACCGCACCGACCACCACTGGACCACCATGGGGGCTCTGAAAGCCGGTCAGGCGCTGTTGGAGGGTATGGGCCTGGTTCAGCAGGCGGGAGACCTGAAAGTTCTGGGCTATCAGAGCCTGCCCTACACCCAGGTCAGCGACAGCTTCTACGGCACCACCTACTCCTCCTCCGGGGCGGCGTGGGTACGCCCGGACGAGATCTACACCGTCATACCCGAGGGCGGCACCAAGGGCAATATCACCGTAGACCGCTACCCGGAGGGCACGGCCATCCCAGGCGGGCTGTACTACCCGGAGAAGCTGGAGGTCAAGGACAAATACGCCTACTTCCTGGGCGGCAACCAGCCCCTGTGCGTCATCAAAAACCCCGACGCCCAGGGCGGCAGGCTGCTGGTGGTTCGGGACTCCTACTCCGACTCCCTGGCCCCCTTCCTGGCGGAGGCGTTCCAGGAGGTGCACCTGTTCGACCTGCGGTACAACAACATGTCCCTGACCCAGTATGTGGCGGACAACGGCATCGATCAGGTGCTGGTGCTCTACTCCGTGGCCAACTTCTCCACGGACATCAACCTGTTCAAGCTGGATCATTAAATCATATAAACACAAACAAGCCCCCCACGACAAAACACGTGGGGGGCTTGTTACGTCTCAATCACTGCCGTGATTCCGTTACCGGGCGGCAACGTTCCGGCACGCACCCGGGCGGATGCGAGCTTAAAGCTCGCGGGTCTAAGACCCTTTTCGGTTCCTTTTTCTCTCGAGAAAAAGGAACTTAGCCGCCCAGGTACGCCTTTTTCACCGCTGCGTTGCGGAGAAGCTCCTGGCCGGTGCCAGTAGCCACGATCTTGCCCGTCTCCAGCACATAGCCCCGATCCGCCACGGACAGCGCCATCTGGGCGTTCTGCTCCACCAGCAGGATGGTGGTGCCCTTCTCGTGGAGCCGCCTGATGATGTCGAAGATCTGCTCCACCAGGATGGGGGCCAGCCCCATGGACGGCTCGTCCAGCATCAGCAGCTTGGGGCTGGACATCAGCCCCCGGCCCATGGCCAGCATCTGCTGTTCGCCGCCGGACAGGGTGCCCGCGATCTGCTTCCGGCGCTCCTTCAGCCGGGGAAACTGCTCGTACACCCGCTCCAGGTTGGGGTCGATGGTGGAGTGGGGCTGGGTGTACGCCCCCATCTCCAGGTTCTCCTCCACCGTCATCTGTAAAAAGATCCGCCGTCCCTCGGGCACGTGGGCCAGGCCCTGCTCCACAATCTTGTGGGCGGGCACCGCCCCCAGGGGCTTGCCCAGGAACTCAATGGATCCGGTGCGGGAGTGGAGCAGGCCGCACACCGTGTTCAGGATGGTGGACTTGCCCGCGCCGTTAGCCCCGATGAGGGTGACCACCTCGCCGTCGTTCACCTCAAAGGACACGCCCTTGATGGCGTGGATGGCGCCATAGTACACATTGATGTCGTTTACCTTCAGCATATCAGCCCTCGCCCCCTTCCCGCTGCTTGCCCAGGTAGGCTTCAATCACCGTGGGGTTGGACTGGATCTCCTCCGCGGTGCCCTTGGCGATGATCTGGCCAAAGTTCAGCACACAGATGCCCTCGCAGATGCCCATGACCAGGCTCATGTCGTGCTCAATGAGCATGATGGCGATCTGGAAGGTATCCCGGATCTTCACAATGTTCTCCATCAGCTCCGCCGTCTCCGACGGGTTCATCCCCGCCGCCGGCTCGTCCAGCAGCAGCAGGGACGGGTTGGTGGCCAGTGCCCGGACGATCTCCAACCGACGCTGGGCGCCGTAGGGCAGGGAGCCCGCCTGGTGATCCGCCAGATCCTCCATGTTGAAGATGGACAGCAGCTCCAGCGCCCGCTCATGGGCGGCCTTTTCCTGCCGCCAGTATTTGGGCAGGCGGAGGATGCCGGAGAACATGGAGTATTTCTCCTGGTTGTGCAGGCCGATCTTCACGTTGTCCTCCACCGACAGGTTGTTGAACAGCCGAATATTCTGAAAAGTGCGGGCGATGCCCATGCGGTTGATCTGGGCGGGGGTCTTGCCGTGGGTGTCCAGGCCATCCAGCAGGATGGTGCCCCGTGTGGGCTGGTACACCTTGGTGAGCAGGTTGAACACGGTGGTTTTGCCCGCCCCGTTGGGGCCGATGAGGCCGGCGATCTCGGTGCGGCCCACGGTGATGTTGAACTCGTTCACGGCGGTGAGGCCGCCGAAGTCGATCCCTAAGTGGCTGCACTCCAGGATGGGGGTGGTGCCCAGATCCCGCTCCGGGATGATGGAAACACTGGGCACGGGCACCATTTTGCCTTTTTCAAACTGCTTCTTCTCAGCCATGGGATGCCGCCCCCTTCCGCTTCGGGATGATGCGGCCCAGCAGGGCCTTCAGGCTGTCGTTGTTGGTCACCAGCATTACCAGGATGAGCACGATGGCGTACACCAGCATCCGGTAGTCCGCGATGTCGCCGAACTGCCGCAGCAGCTCCGGCAGCACGTAGAGCAGGGCAGCGGCGATGATGGACCCCCGGATGGAGCCCAGCCCCCCCAGCACCACGAACACCAGCACCAGGATGGAGGCGTTGAAGTCGAACTTGGAGGCCACGGTGGAGGAGTAGTTCAGCCCGAACAGCGCCCCCGCCGCCCCCGCCAGCGCCGCGGAGGTGACAAAGGCCATCAGCTTGTACTTGGTGGTGTTGATGCCCACGCTCTCGGCGGCGATGCGGTTGTCCCGCAGGGCCATAATGGCCCGCCCGGAGCGGCTGTTCACCAGGTTCTGCACCACCGCCAGCGTGATCAGGATCAGCACGAACCCGGCGGTAAAGGAGGCCAGCTTGGCCACGCCCACCGCCCCCATGGGGCCCTTGATGATGGCCACGCCGTCCTCTGCCAGGTTGAATCGCTCAGAGCTGGCGGCAATATGGAACCCCTTTTCATCCACCCCCACATACAGCACCATGATGATGTTCTTGATGATCTGGCCAAAGGCCAGGGTGACGATAGCCAAATAGTCCCCCTGCAAGCGCAGCACGGGCACGCCCACGACGACGCCGCCCAGCGCCCCGAACACCGCCCCCACGATCATGGACAGGGCCAGGCGCAGCGGAGCGAAGGGGATCGCGTCCGCCAGCAGGAAGGAGGCCACAATGCCGGAGAAGGCCCCCAGGCTCATAAAGCCCGCGTGGCCCAGGGACAGCTCGCCCAGAATGCCCACCGTCAGGTTCAGGGACACCGCCATGACGATGTAGCAGCAGGTGGGCACCAGCAGGCTCTGGAGGGAGTTGGACAGCAGGCCCAGTGCCATGAGGAGCTGGAGGATGACAAAGGCGGCGATCACAATACCGTAATTGATAAACCCGCTTCGGGAGGCTTTACTCAACCGTTTTCCATTCAATCTCTTTTCCATGGCCGCCTCACACTTTCTCGGGCACGTACTTGCCCATCAGTCCGGCGGGGCGCACCAGCAGCACGATGATCAGCACCGCGAACACCACCGCGTCGGACAGGTCGGTGGAGATGTACGCCTTGCCGAAGGTCTCGATGACGCCCAGCAGGATGCCGCCCAGCAGCGCCCCGGGCACTGAGCCGATACCGCCGAACACGGCGGCAGTGAAGGCGCGTATGCCGGGCATGGAGCCGGTGGTGGGGGACAGCACCGGGTAGGCGGAGCACATCAGCACCCCCGCCAGCGCCGCCAGGGCGGAGCCGATGGCGAAGGTCATGGAGATGGTGGCGTTCACGTCGATGCCCATGAGCTGGGCCGCGCCCTTGTCCTCGGAGCAGGCCCGCATGGCCTTGCCCATTTTGGTCTGGCCGGTGAACAGGGTCAGGCCCACCATGACGATGATACAGCACACCACCGACAGGAGGGCCACATAGGAGATGGACAGCTGCCCGGGCACCAGCGTCAGGCTGCCGTCCACGATGGGCCGGAAGGTCTTGGTGGCGGCGCCCCACAGGATCTGGGCGCTGTTTTGCAGCAGGTAACTGACGCCGATGGCGGTGATCAGCACCGCCAGGGAGGGGGCGGCCCGCAGGGGCTTGTAGGCCAGGCGCTCGATCACCACGCCCAGTAGAGTGCACACCACCACCGCCAGCAGTACCCCCACCACCGGGGGCAGATTGAAATTGCCCATGGCGAAGAAGCACACGTAGGCCCCCACCATGATCACGTCGCCGTGGGCGAAGTTCAGCATCTTGGCGATGCCGTATACCATGGTGTAGCCCAGGGCGATGATGGCGTAGATGCTGCCCAGGCTGATGCCGGTGATCACGTTGTTCAAAAACGACATTTCTTCACCTCTCTCTGAAAATGCGACAGGGCCGCGGCGGGAGCCCGATCCTGCCGCGGCGAAAAAGGGGGCCGCCGGACTGTCCCGGCAGCCCCCTGCTCGAACTGTTTTGATTCCGAATTACTGGGTGACGTACACGCCGCCCTCTACCTTAACCACCACGGGGGCCTTGGAGATCTCGCCGCTCTCCAGCCACTTCATGCTGGTGCCGGTGAGGCCGTCCACGGAGAAGTCGCCGCCGGTGAACATGGCGATCAGCGCGTCGCACAGCTTCTGGCTGTCCATGTCGGCGATGCCGTCGATCTTGCAGCAGGCCTCATAGATGGCGTACATGCAGTCATAGCCGTCGGCGGCGAACTGGTTGGGCAGGATGCCGTGGGCCTCCTGGTACTTCTCCACAAAGGACTTGGTGCGCTCGTCGGTGCCGGAGGCGTTGAACGGGGTCATGAGCAACAGGCCCTCGGCCAGGGACTTGTCAAAGCCCTCCATGTCCAGCATACCGTCCATGCCGTCGCCACCGAAGAAGATGGGGGCGTAGCTCATCTGCTTGGCCTGGGCCAGGATCAGGGAGGCGGGGGTATAGTAGATGGGCAGGAACACCAGGTCGGCCCCGGCGTCCTTGCAGGCGTTGAGCTGCACGGTGTAATCGGTGGTCTTGTCGTCGGGGTAGGTCTGGGTGGCCACCACCTCCAGGCCCACTTCCTTGGCCTTGGCGATGAAGGCGTTGGCAATGCCGGTGGAGTAGGCGTCGCCGTTGTTGTAGATGACACCGATCTTGGTACCCAGGCCGGCGTTCTTGAGGTACTCGGCGGCGGCCACGCCCTGGCCGGGATCGGTGAAGCACATCTGGAAGGCGTTGTCCTTATTGGCGGTGACGTCGGGAGAGGACGCGGACGGGGTGAGCTGGAAATAGCGGTCGGCGAAGGTTTCAGACGCCACAGCCACACAGGGGGCGGTGGTGGTGCAGCCGTAGATCACCAGGGGCGCGTCCTTGGCCCAGTCCTTCAGGGAGTTGTAGGCGGACACGGCGGTATCGGCCACGCCGGTGTCGTCCTCAAAGCGGTAGTCCAGCTTGATGGGGCCGTTCTTGGCGTTGATCTCCTCCACGGCGATCTCTGCGCCCCACTCGGTGGCGGTGCCGTACTGGGCCAAATCGCCGGTAATGGGGCCGATGCCGCCCACCTTGATGGTGACCGCGCCGCCGCTGTTGCCGCCGGGATTATTGCCGTTGGAGCAGCCGGCCAGCAGGCCGAAGCACAGGGCTCCCGCCATGAGCAGGGCCGCAAGGTTCTTCTTCTTCATTCTCGTTCCTCCTCTATGTCATGCTGACGATCCAGAGCGTCCGCATTCGCGGCCGGAATTGCCGGCTGTGGGTTCAGACGACCCTTGAGGCCGCGGATGGGGGCTTCAAACATCGAAGGGGGCACGATTGCGCCCCCCAGATTGTTGACAATTATATACTTGCCTGCCGCTGTTGTCAACCAGCAATTTTGCACAAAGGCGCACGGATGGACAACGGGGCTGTATGATATTGTGACGGGAATTTGTCCCTAAACCACCAGTCCCCCGTTGGGACACACCACCTGCCCCGTGAGGAAGGAAGCCTCGTCGGAGGCCAGAAAGGCCGCGGCCGCGGCGGCCTCCTCCGCCGTTCCGATCCGGCCCAGGGGGGTCTCGTCCGCCAGGGCGGCCAGGTCGTCCGGCGACAGATGGGCGTTCATCTCTGTGTCAATCACCCCCGGGGCCACACAGTTCACCCGGATATTGGAGGGGCCAAGCTCCTTGGCCAGGGCCTTGGTGTAGGCGATCACCGCCCCCTTGGTGGCGGAATAGGCAACCTCGCAGGAGGCCCCCACCTGCCCCCACATAGAGGATACGGTGACGATGGAGCCCCTTTTCCGCCCCAGCATATGGGGGAGGACGGCCCGGCAGCAGTGGTGCACCCCGTCCACGTTGACGGCAAACAGCCGCCGCCATTCGTCCCCGTCAATTTGACTGATCAGCCCCACATGAGACACCCCGGCAGAGCAAAGCAAAATGTCAAGTTGACAAAATTTTTCTAACACATTGTCAACCATCTGCTCCACCTGCCCCTCCTCGGCCACGTCCGCCCGGACGGCCAGGGCGGGCACACCCAGGCCGGACAGCTCGTCCACCAGGGCCAGGGCCCGCTCCTCGCTGTGGCAGTAGCCCACCGCCACCCCCCAGCCCCGGCGGGCGAACAGTCGGGCGGCGGCAGCCCCGATCCCCCGGGATCCGCCGGTGATCAGCGCGTATTTCATAGGAATTCCCCCTTTTTTCGGTCAAAATATCCGGTGCAGAGGCGCGTAGTATGCGCCCCCGCACCGGATTCTATCCTATCCTCAACCCGTAGGGCAGGACGGCCCGCTTTCACCGGAACAGATAGTTCTGTCCCGCGCTTACCGGAAATACAGCGCCCCGGACTCAAAAATGGGCTGGAGCTTGTCCCCGGGGATATTTTTCGCCACAAACTGCCCCCGCCGCTCGCTGTGGCCCATCTTTCCAAACACCCGGCCGTCGGGGGAGAAGATCCCTTCGATGGCGCACATCGAGCCATTGGGGTTGGCCGCGCTGTCCATGGAGGGCACGCCGGCGACGTCCACGTATTGGGTGGCCACCTGCCCGTCGGCGATGAGCTGATCCAGCACGTCCCGTGGAGCCACAAACCGGCCCTCGCCGTGGGACACGGGGATGGTGTGGAGGTCGCCCACATGGCTGAGCAGCATCCACGGGGATTTCACCGAGCACACCCGGGTGGTGACGTACCGGCTCTGATGCCGCCCGATGAGGTTATAGGTCAGGGTGGGGCTGTGCTCGTCCGTGGGCCGGATCTCGCCCCAGGGCAGCAGCCCCAGCTTCACCAGCGCCTGGAAGCCGTTGCAGATACCCAGCATCAGCCCGTCCCGGTGCTTGAGCAGGTCGTGCACCGCGTCCGTCAGCCGGGGGTTGCGGAAGAAGGACACAATCAGCTTGGCGGAGCCCTCCGGCTCGTCGCCGCCGGAGAAACCGCCGGGGAGGAACACAATCTGGGCGTTCTTGATGGCGTGCTCCAGCTCCAGGGCGGAATCGGCCAGCGCCTGGGGGGTGAGGTTGCGGATCACCACCGTCTCCGCGTCCATCCCCGCCCGCAGGCAGGCGCGCACGCTGTCATACTCGCAGTTGGTGCCGGGGAACACGGGTATGACCACCCGGGGCCGGGCGATCTCGCCGTCGAACACGGCAGGGGAGCGGCGATCCCAGGCGATGGGCTCCACCGCCTCGGAGGTGCCTGCTTTTGTGGGGTAGACCTCCTCCAGCGTCTGCTCGTTCAGCGCCAGCAGTTCGTCGATGGGGGCGGAATCCTCCCCCTTGGGGCAGCTGGGCCAGTCCCCGCTGTGGTACAGCGTAACGGTGGGCTCCTCGGTCGTCACACCCAGGCGGATGACATTGGGGATATCCACATCGCCGGTCAGTTCCGCGATCATGCTGCCCTGGGCAGGGGCGTACCAACCCAAAGGCACCGACCGGTCGGCGGCGAAGCCGATCCGGTTGCCGAAGGACATCTTCATCAGGCCCTCGGCCACGCTGTGCTCCACCGCCCAGGCGGCGCATACCTTTCCCTCCTGGGCCAGCTTGTGGAAGGCGTCCCACGCAGACGGATCCTTCGGGCCGCCCGCGAACACATACACTGGGTGCCCCGCCCCCTTGAACTCGGGAGAGAGCACGTCCCCGGCCTTGACGGGGGCTATGGCGAAGGAGATCAGGGTGGGGGGCACGTCCAGATCCAGGAAGGAGCCGGACATGGAGTCCTTGCCGCCAATGGCGGCGCAGCCGTATTTGAGCTGGGCGTCCAGCGCCCCCAGCAGGGCGGCAAAGGGCTTGCCCCAGCGGGCGGGGTCGTCCCGCAGCTTCTCGAAAAATTCCTGCATGGTGAGGTAGGCGTCATGGTAATCCGCCCCCGCCGCCACGATCTTGGCCAGGGAGACGGTGACGCTGGCCCGGGCCCCCGCGAAGGGATCGGCGCTCAGCCAGTCCGGGTCGCAGCCCCAGGCCATGACGCTGGCCTGATCCGTCTCCTCCCCCGGCATGGTGGGCAGCAGCGCCGCCATGGCCTGGGCGGGGGTAGTCTGATATTTGCCGCCGAAGGGCATGAGCACCGAGCCCGCGCCGATGGAGCCATCGAACCGCTCCACCAGCCCCCGGCGGGAGGCGCACTTCAAACTGGCCGCCATCTCCCGCAGGCTGTGGAACCGGGGCGCGCCCATGTCGGCCCGGACGCGGCAGGTCGTGGAGGTAGACCAGTACAGCGACCCGTCCTCCAGTATTTCCGCGTCCTCCGGTCTACAGACAAGGGAAATGGCAAACTCCCCTGTCTTTTCAGCATTGGGCACGGACACCCGGGCCCGCTTCACCGCGCCGTTGGTGTTCAAAAACTCCCGGCTCAGATCCGCGATGACCTGTCCCTTCCATTTCATCACCATCCGGGGGCTCTCCGTCACCACCGCCACCCGGTAGGCCTCCAGGTTCTCCGCCGCCTCGGCCAGGGAGATGAACAGCTCCTCGTCCTCGGGGGCCACCACCACCGCCATCCGCTCCTGGCTCTCGGAGATAGCCAGCTCCGTGCCGTCCAGGCCGTCGTACTTTTTCCGCACCGCGTCCAGGTCGATGGCCAGCCCGTCGGCCAGCTCGCCGATGGCCACGGACACGCCCCCCGCGCCGAAGTCGTTGCACCGTTTGATCATCCGGGACACGTCCTCTCGGCGGAAGAACCGCTGGAGCTTGCGCTCCTCGGGGGCGTTGCCCTTCTGCACCTCGCTGGCCATCGTCGCCAGCGACTTCTTGTTGTGGCTTTTGGAGGAGCCGGTGGCCCCGCCGATGCCGTCCCGGCCGGTGCGGCCGCCCAGCAGGATCACCACGTCCCCGGGGGCGGGGCGCTCCCGGCGCACATGGCTGGCGGGGGCGGCGGCCACCACCGCGCCGCACTCCAGCCGCTTGGCAATATACCCAGGGTGGTAGAGCTCCGCCACGTGGCCAGTGGCCAGCCCGATCTGGTTGCCGTAGGAGGAGTAGCCCGCGGCGGCGGTCTGGGCGATCTTCCGCTGGGGCAGCTTGCCCTCCAAGGTATCAGAGAGGGGAACCGTGGGATCGCCGCCCCCGGTGACCCGCATGGCCTGGTGGACGTAGGCCCGGCCGGACAGGGGATCCCGGATGCACCCGCCGATGCAGGTGGCCGCGCCGCCGAAGGGCTCGATCTCGGTGGGGTGGTTATGGGTCTCGTTTTTGAACATGAGTAGCCAGTCCTGCTCCTCCCCGTCCACCACGGCGGGGACGTGGATGGAGCAGGCGTTGATTTCCTCGCTCTCGTCCAGCTCGGGCAGCTCCCCCCGCTTTTTCAGCACCTTGGCGCCGATGGTGGCGATGTCCATCAGGGTCTGGGGGCGCTTTTTCGCCTTCTCGGGGCCGTAGACCTCCTCCCGGGCGGCCAGATAGCGCTCATAGGCGCTCTGCACCCTGGGATCCTCGATCTGGATTTCCTTCAAATGGGTGGAGAAGGTGGTGTGGCGGCAGTGATCCGACCAGTAGGTGTCCACCACCCGCACCTCGGTGATGGTGGGATCCCGGCGCTCCCAGTCCCGGAAGTAGCCTTGCAGGAACTTCAGATCGTCCAGATCCATGGCCAGCCCCAGCTTGTCCAGCAGGGCGGCCAGCTCCTCTCCAGACAGCTCGGTGAAGCCGTCCAGCGTCTCCACCATGGCGGGCGCGGCGTACTCCCGCATCAGGGTGTCCGGCTTGTCCAGGGACGCCTCCCGGCACTCCACCGGGTTGATGAGGTAGCTCTTGATCTTGTCCCGATCCGCCTGGGACAGCGCCCCCTGGGCGGCGTAGAAGTGATAGATGGTGGCGCAGGCCACCCGGGGCCGCTCCACCCCGGCCAGGAGCTGGATGCACTGGGCGGCGGAGTCCGCCCGCTGATCGAACTGCCCCGGCAGGGCCTCCACCGCCAGGGTGTACTCCGGCGGGCGGGGGGAGGGGTCGTCCTCGTCAAACACGTCGTCCACCTGGGGCTCGGAGAACACGATGCCCCTGGCCTGCTCAAAGACCCCTCGGGAGACCCCCTCCACGTCATAGCGGTGGAGGATGGACACCTCCTCCAGCTGCCCCACGCCCAGCTGCCCCCGGAGCTGATTCAGCAGCGCGCGGGCCTCCACGTCAAAGCCGGGGCGCTTGCGGGCATAACAACGGAATACCTGGTTTACCGTCTCACTCATTGGTGATTCTCTCCTTTTCCCGGAACGGAGCCGGGTCTGTGTATCGGGACAGCGGCCCGGGCTTGTGCCGGCTCACCGGCCATATCCCGTGGTGATCCACTGATCCATCTGATAATAGGGGTTGGCCCGGGTGGGGGTCAGATTGGCGGCCATCCCCCACCGCATCAACAGGGAGCCCCGTTTGAAGCACACCGGGGCGATGGGCGCCTCCTGGGCGAACTGCTCCCATAGGGCGTTGGCGGCCTGGGCCCGCCCCTCCCCCCGGGCGGCCTTCCACTGGGCCAGCCGGGCGGACAGCTCCTCGCTGTAGAACCCGCCGTAGTTCAGCTCCCCGGCCAGCAGGGCGGTGGGGTCGAAGTCCCCGGTGAGGCGCACCTCCCCCAGGTACAGGTCGAAGTCCCCCTTCTCCAGGGCGGCGGTGTAGCCGCTCCAGGGCAGGCGGGTTACCGTCACCGTCACCCCCAGCTCCTCCAGAGCCCGGGCCAGCCGGTTGGCGATGGCTTGCCGCGCGTCGTTGTCGCTGTTCACCAACAGGGTGACCTCTGCCGGATCCCGGCGGTCGTACAGCAGGCCGTCCTCCTTTTTTTCATAGCCCGCCTCCTCCAGCAGGGCGGCGGCCTGTTCCAGATCATAGGCCAGGGCGTCCGCGGCGGTCTGGCCGTACTCCCCGGACAGGGGGGAGACGGGCAGGCAGGCCCCATCCCCGTGGCCGGACAGATCCAGTCGCACCGCCTCCTGCCGATCCAGGGCCATGGAGAAGGCCCGCCGCACCAGAGGGGAGCGACACATCCCGCCGCCGGCCTGGAAGCCCACATACAGCAGGGTGGTGGTGGGGAAGTCGGTGGCCTCGTAGCTGCTGGAGTAGCCCAGGGCGTAGGGGGAGGTGAAGTCGGTGGTGACGCAGGACACCTCCCCGCTGTCAAAGGCGGCGATCCGGGACGCGGCGTCGGAGGCCGGCGTCAGCGGGATGGCGTCATAGGGCAGGGCGGAGGCGGAGGGGTTGTGGGGATTGGCCCGGAGCAGCAGCTGCTCCCCCGACTGCTCATAGCAGTAGTATCCCGTACCCAGGGGGGCGGCGCCCTCCGGCTGCTCCAGCACGATGGGCACGTCCAGCAGGGCGGGCAGATTGCCGTTGGGGGCGGACAGGGTGACGATCAACGCTCCGTCCTCCCCCGCCGCCGCCCCGGTGAGCCCCACCAACCGGGGGGCGTAGAGGGGGGCGGCCCGGGCGGCGTTCAGCGACGCCGCCCCGTGGGCGGCGGTGAGGGGCGTGCCGTCAGAGAACACCGCCCCGGATTTCAGGGTAAACGTCCAGGTGAGCCCATCCTCGCTGACCGCGGCGGACTGGGCCAGCACGGGCCGGGGGGTGAAGGTGTTGTCCAGCTCATACAGCCCCTGGTACACCAGCCCCGTCAGCTCCTGGTTCACCTGGCTCTCCCCGGTGATGGGGTGGAGGGAGGCGGCGGGATCCCAGCCCAGGCTGAACCGGGCGGGGGGCTGGGCGGTGGGACTGGGGGTAGGCTCCGGCGTGGCGGTAGGGGAGGGCAAGGGCTCCGGCTCCCCGCAGCCGGACAAGGCCAGCAGGGCGCACAGGCACAGGGCCAGGAACGGTCTGGTCCGCCTCATTGCAGCTGAATGACGGCGGCCATGGAGCCCCGGTTGGTGCCCTGGATCCGGTGGCTCCAGAATTTCTCGGGGTGGCAGGCGGTGCAGAGATCGCTGACGGCGATGTGGGCGGGCTCCAGCCCCGCCTGCTCCAGCCGCATGGCGTTGATGGCCTTCAGATCCACGGCGAACTTGCCGTTCTCCTTGATTTTGATGTGCTGAAGGACGGCGGTGGACAGCGCGGCGGTCATGGCGTTGGGCACATCCTCGTGGGTCTCGAAGCAGTCGGGGCCGATGCCCGGGCCGATGGCGGCCAGGATGTCCCCCCGCTCGCTGCCGTACACCGATTCCATCCGCTGGACGGCGGCGGTGGCGATGCCCGCGGCGGTGCCCCGCCAGCCCGCGTGGACGGCGGCAATCACCCGCCGCACCGGGTCATAAAACAAAATGGGGATGCAGTCGGCGGAGTAGACGATGAGCGCCACCCCGGGCAGGTCGGTCATCAGCCCGTCCGCCTCATACCCCGCCTTGTCGCAGGGATTGTCATGGAGATCGGCGGTGGTGACGGTGCGTACCACGCCGCCGTGCACCTGGTTGGTCATGGCCACCTTTCCGGGCTTCACCCCGGCGGCGGCAAAGAAGCGGCGGTAGTTCTCCCGGACGTGGTCGGGGTCGTCCCCCCGGCCCACGCCCAGGT
Source organism: uncultured Oscillospiraceae bacterium (assembly GCA_910584285.1). Taxonomy (GTDB): domain Bacteria; phylum Bacillota; class Clostridia; order Oscillospirales; family Oscillospiraceae; genus Enterenecus. The sequence goes on along the minus strand of CAJTYK010000004.1, from coordinate 33,350 downwards.
TCAGGGATTCCCACATCCCCTCCGACACGCCGCCCAGCCGGGTGGAGAAGCCGTGGGCCACGCCCCCGGCGGCGGCGATGCCGTCGGTCTGGAAATAGACGACGCCGTTTTGGGTCTGCTCGATGATATTCATAGGCACTTCCTTTTCGCTGTAGGGGCGGATATCATCCGCCCGCAAATACCAGAGAGCGTTTGTGTGGACGCGGGCGGATGATATCCGCCCCTACAGGATCACAGATCCTTATGATATTCCGCGCAGGTACATTTTTTCCATTTCAGGCCGGAACCGCAGGGGCAGGGGTCGTTGCGGCCGATCTTGGCCGCCTTCTTCACCGGCTGCTTCTTCACGCTGCCGTCCGCCCCGCCGGACTCGCCGGTGACCTTGGCCACCCGCTCCCGGCGCAGCTCCTCGTTGGTCTTGATCCGCACGGTGAACAGCCGCCGCAGCGTCTCCTCCTGGATGGCGGTGATCATCTGCTCGAACATATCGAAGCCTTCCCGCTTGTACTCCACCACCGGGTCAGACTGGCCGTAGGCCCGCAGACCGATGCCCTGGCGCAGCTCAGTCATGGCGTCGATGTGATCCATCCAGTACTCGTCCACCACCCGCAGCAGGATCACCCGCTCCAGCTCCCGCATGGCGGATTTCCCCTCCGGCATACGGCCCGCCATGGCGGCATCCACCAGCTTTTCCCGCTGGGCGTAGTTCTCGCGGGCCGTCTCCAGCAGCTCGGCGGACAACTTGTCGGGGGCGGTGTTGGCGGCCTCCGCCTGGAACTGATCGATCTGGGCGGGGGTGAACACCGACCCGGCCAAATGTGCGGTGGCGGCCTTAAAATCTTCCCCGCTGAGGTGGGACTGCTCCCCGGCGTGGCCCGCCACCAGGCCGGTGACGGCGGTGGACAGCATATTCTCGATGGCCCCGTGGATATCCTCCCCGTCCAGCACCTGGCGGCGCTGCTCGTAGATGACCTTGCGCTGGGTGTTCATCACGTCGTCGTACTCCAGCACGTTTTTCCGGGTCTGGAAGTTCCGGGACTCCACCTGCTTCTGGGCGTTCTCAATGGCGGTGGACAGCATCTTCTGATCCAGCGGGGTGTCCTCGTCCACCCCCAGGCGCTCCATCATGCCCTGGATGCGCTCCGAGCCGAACAGCCGGAGGATGTCGTCCTCCAGGGAGAGGAAAAAGCGGCTCTCGCCGGGGTCGCCCTGACGGCCGGCCCGGCCCCGGAGCTGGTTGTCGATGCGCCGGGACTCGTGGCGCTCGGTGCCCAGGATGAACAGGCCGCCGGCCTCCCGCACCCGCTGGGCCTCCTCCTTGATCTCGTCCTTATACTTTGCCTCCGCCTGGGCAAAGGCTTTCCGGGCGTCCAGAATCTCCTGGTTGTCCGTCTCGCCGTGGCCGTCGCACTCCGCCAGCAGCTCGTCGCTCATGCCCTGCTTTCTCAGCTCCGCCTTGGCCATGAACTCCGCGTTGCCGCCCAGCACGATATCCGTGCCACGGCCCGCCATGTTGGTGGCCACGGTGACGGCGCCGAACTTGCCCGCCTGGGCCACGATCTCCGCTTCCTTCTCGTGGTGCTTGGCGTTCAGAACGTTGTGTTTGATCCCCGCCTTGGTGAGCAGCTTGCTCACCAGCTCGGAGATCTCAATGGACACGGTGCCCACCAGCACAGGCTGGCCCTTGGCGTGGCACTCCTTGATCTGCTCCACCACCGCCCGGTACTTGCCCGCCTGGGTCTTGTACACCACGTCGGGCTGATCCACTCTTGCCAGGGGCCGGTTGGTGGGGATCTCCACGATGTCCAGGTTGTAGATGGTGCCGAACTCCTCCTCCTCGGTCATGGCGGTGCCCGTCATGCCGGACAGCTTGTCGTACAGGCGGAAGTAGTTCTGGAAGGTGATGGTGGCCAGGGTCTTGGACTCCCGGGCCACGGTGACGTGCTCCTTGGCCTCGATAGCCTGGTGGAGGCCCTCGTTATAGCGGCGTCCATACATCAAACGGCCGGTGAACTCATCCACGATGATGACCTCGCCGTCCTTCACCACGTAGTCGATGTCCCGCTTCATCACGCCCCGGGCCTTGATGGCCTGGTTGATGTGGTGGGACAGGGTGGTGTTCTCCGGGTCGGACAGGTTTTCCACATTGAATGCCTGCTCCGCCTTGGCAATACCCTGGGCGGTGAGGGTGGCGGTGCGGGCCTTCTCGTCCACGATGTAGTCCGCGTCGTCCGACGTGTCCTCCTCCTCCTTGGCGTCCACTGCTTTCACCCGCTTGCACTTGAGGCGGGAGACGAACTGATCCGCCAGCTGGTAGAGCTGGGTGGACTGCTCCCCCTGACCGGAGATGATCAGCGGCGTGCGGGCCTCGTCGATGAGGATGGAGTCCACCTCGTCCACGATGGCAAACACGTGGCCCCGCTGCACCAGCTCCTGAGAATAGATCGCCATATTGTCCCGGAGGTAGTCGAAGCCGAACTCGTTGTTGGTGCCGTAGGTGATGTCGGCGGCGTAGGCCCGCTTCTTGTCCGCCTTTTCCACCCCGTGGATCACCAGGCCCACGGTGAGGCCCAGGTAGCGGTACACCTTGCCCATCCACTCCGAGTCGCGCTTGGCCAGGTAGTCGTTGACGGTGATGATGTGCACTCCCTTGCCCGTCAAGCCGTTGAGGTAGGCGGGCAGGGTGGCGACCAGGGTTTTGCCCTCGCCGGTTTTCATCTCGGCGATGCGGCCCTGGTGGAGGATGATGCCGCCGATAAGCTGCACCCGGTAGGGGCGCATCCCCAGCACCCGGTCGGCGGCCTCCCGGCAGGTGGCGAAGGCCTCAGGCAGGAGGTCGTCCAGCGTCTCGCCGTTTTGGAGGCGGGCCTTGAACTCGTCGGTCTTGGCGCGCAGGTCGTGATCGCTGAGGGCGCGGTACTCGTCCTCCAGGGACTCGATCTTGTCCACCGTGGCGGTGAGCGCCTTCACCTCCCGCTGGGAGCGGGTGCCGAATACTTTTGAAAACAGACCCATAGCGTTGCGTCCTTTCTATCATTAAAGTATAAAAACCCAATTTAACTCGGTACAGTATATCACAAGCGTGGGGAAGAAAAAAGAGGAAATTGTAAATAAAGAGGAGGGGCTGACAGGGGATTTTTCTTGCCTTTTGCCCGGAACGGGAGTACAATAGAGCCATTGACAAACTGTTGCGGAGGTGTGTCAGGCTATGACCCGGGAGCAGGCCTTTGAATTTCTGGATCGCGCCGCCCGGGGGATCGCGGAGATGTTCGGATCCTCCTGTGAGACGCTGGTGCACGATATGGGGGTGCCCACCCACCCCATCCTGTCCATCTACAACGGCCACGTGTCCGGCCGGGAGGTGGGCTCCACCATGGACATTATGGGCATCGGCCTGGAGCTGGACGAGCAGGCGGCCACCACCGATCAGGTGAACCTGGCCGCCGTCACCCCCGACGGGCGGCAGACCAAATCCTCCACCTTCCACATGATCGGCGAGGACTACAACCTGGCCCTGGGCATCAACTTCGACTACACCTCCCTGGTGTTTGCCAACCGGATTTTAGCCGACCTCATGAGCGCCCAGGCCGACCTGCGCACCGCCCTGTGGCAGCCCGGGGACTCCCGGCAGCTGGCCGACCTGTTCGACCAGTGCGTGGCCGCCCTGGGCAAGCCGCTGGACGCGCTGACCAAGGCGGATCGGCTGAAGGTCATCGCCCTGCTGCGCCAGCGCAGCGCCTTCTCCTACCGCAAGTCGGTGCCCTATGTGGCGGGGCGCTTAGGCGTGTCCCGGTACACGGTGTACAAATACCTGGACGAGCTGGCGGCGGAGGACGGGCCGGAGGACGCCCGATGAGGGAAGCCGCTGGCACCACGCGGCAATTTCGCCGGAAATTTCCCCCCGACCTATGATATACTACCCCTGACGCCCCCGGTGGGCAGGGAAAGGAGCGTACTAACCATGGAAAACGAACTGCGCCTGGCCGTCCTCATCGACGCGGACAACGCCCCCCGCACCGCCCTGCGGGAGATCATGGCGGAGGTGGCGGTGTACGGCGCGGCCACCATCAAGCGCATCTACGGCGACTGGACGGCCCCCAACATGGGCAGCTGGAAGCCCCTGCTGCTGGAGCACGCCATCACCCCCTTCCAGCAGTACAGCTACACCACCGGCAAGAACGCCACCGACTCGGCCATGATCATCGACGCCATGGACATCCTCTACTCCGGCAACTGCGGCGGCTTCGTGCTGGTGTCCAGCGACAGCGACTTCACCCGCCTTGCCACCCGGCTGCGGGAGGCGGGGATGAAGGTGTACGGCATGGGGGAGAAAAAGACCCCCAAGCCCTTCATCGTGGCCTGCGACAAATTTGTGTACATCGAGTCCCTGAAGGCGGCGGAAAAGCCCCAGCCCCCCGCCCCCGCCGGCAAGAGCTCCAAGAAAAAGGCCCCCAGTCCGGCGGAGTCCTCCGACCTGTCGGTGCAGGAGCTCATCGCCCAGTCGGTGGAGGATCTGGCGGACGAGGACGGCTACGCCTATCTGGGCGATCTGGGCACCCTGCTGATCAAGAAGCAGCCCGACTTCGACGCCCGGAACTACGGCTTTGCCAAGCTGTCCAAGTTCATCGCCGCCCTGGACGGCTTCGAGATCGACGAGCGGCACAACGCCAAGTACCAGGGCACTCAGGTGTTTGTGCGGAACAAGAAATAAAACGCGGGCCGCTGCCAAACCGCAGCGGCCCGCTGTTCATTTTTCCAATCGTTTCATCACCGCGTCCTCCAGCTTATCCCCGTACTTCATGGCCAGCAGGAACACCGCCAGCCCCGCCGCCCCCAGCAGGGCCATCCCCCACCAGGGAATGGACACCGTGGCGCTGCCCACCGCGCAGGACACCAGCAGCCCCCAGGGCCGGCACACCGCCACCAGCAGGAAGAACCGCTTGAAGGAGATGTCGGTGAGCCCCGCCAGGATGCACAGGATATCGTCGGGGAAGAAGGGGAACAGGAAGGCCAGGGCCAGGAACACGTCCCGCTTCCGCCGGATCACGTCTAAATACTTGCCCGACGCCTTCTCGCTGACAAACTGCCCCACGAAGCCCTGCCCCAGGGCTCGGGCCAGTCCGAACACGACGGCGGAGCCCAAAGCCACCGCCCCCCAGGTCAGCAGGAAGGAGGGCCACAGCCCGAACAGGTAGGCCCCCGCCGCCGCGGTGAGGTTGCTGGGGATGGGAGCCACCACCACCGAGGCCAGCTGGATGCCGAAATAGGCCAGATGGGACCAGGGAGAGCACCGGGCGATATACTCCCCCAGCTTTTGCTGGGAGCCGGCGGCCTCAAAGAAGCCGGTGGCGTACAGCGCCCACACGCTGCCGCCCAAAATGGCCAGGGTGAGCACCCAGAGGAGGATTTTCAGGGGCCTGCGTTCCATGGACGCGCCTTCTTTCCGCGGGATCGGGTTGGTTCCGTCAAGGGGGCTGTCCGCTTTGGGGGTGCGCCTTGACTGTATGCCCTATATTATAGCGGAACAGGAAAAAAGCGCAACAAAGGTTCCTCTAAAAATTTTTGAAGATTTCTTTAGGATGGGGCGGGCGGCGTGGCGGGGATTGGGCAGATTTCCCCCTTGAATTCCTACCGAACATATGGTATTTTGGGTATATCAAGCAGTTCCGGGAGGTACGCCATGAAAATTTCCACCAAGGGCCGCTACGCCCTGCGCCTGATGGCGGACATCGCCCAGCAGGGCTCGGGGGAGCCGGTGTCCCTGCGGGACGCAGCACGGCGGCAGGGCCTCAGCGACAAATACCTGGAGCAGATCGTCACCCCCCTGGCCCGGGCGGGGCTGGTGCGGTCAGTGCGGGGGGCCGGGGGCGGATACCTGCTCACCCGGAAGCCGGAGGAGTACACCGTGGGCGACATCCTCCGTCCCCTGGAGGGAGATCTGGCCCCGGTGGAGTGCGCCACCGACGGCGGCTTCTGCGAGCGCAGCGGGGACTGCCTCACCGTGGGCCTGTGGCGGGACATCCACCGGGCGGTGTCCGCCGTGGTGGACGGCACCACCCTGGCCGACCTGCTGGCGCGGCAGGAGGGGCAGGGGGAGCCCACATAATCTGCCGCGGCCGCGCAGGCCGGGGAATAGCGGTTGCGCCCTGGCCCGCCCTGTGCTATAATGTTTTTTGAGACTTTTTACGGGAGAGGAACAGTTCGATGGAAATCAACGGCCAACAGGTACAGGAAGTATATTATTATAGAGACATGGGCCTGTCCGACGCCACTATGAAAGCCCTGGACAAGAAGGGCTTCACCCAGGCCACCCCCATCCAGGGCGGGGCCATCCCCTACTTCATGGACTGGAAGGACGTGGTGGCCAAGGCCCCCACCGGCACCGGCAAGACCTTCGCCTTCGGCATCCCCATGGTGGAGCACATCGACCCGGACTCCGACGCGGTGCAGGGCCTGATCCTGGCCCCCACCCGGGAGCTGGCCATCCAGATTCGGGACGAGCTGCGGGATCTGTGCGCCTTCCGGGAGGGGGTGCGGACGGTGTGCCTCTACGGCGGACAGCCCATCGACAAGCAGATCACCCAGCTCAAGGCCAAGCCCCAGATTGTCGTGGCCACCCCGGGGCGGCTGATGGATCACATGAAGCGGCGCACTGTCAAGCTGGACAAGGTGCAGACCGTGGTGCTGGACGAGGCCGACCGGATGCTGGACATGGGTTTCATCCAGGACGTGACCCGGATCCTGGACAAGATGCCCCACCGCCGCAACTTAGGGTTATTTTCTGCCACTATATCACGGGAAGTTATGGACATCTCCTGGGTGTACCAGCGGGATCCAGCGGAGATCACCGTCCGCCCGGTGGAGGAGAACCGCCCGGACATCCAGCAATACGCCATCGAGCTCATGGGCCGGGAGCGGAAGCTGGACACCATGTCCGCCCTGCTCACCCACGGTGGGTATGAGCGGGCCATCGCCTTCTGCAACACCAAGAACATGACCGACCGTCTGGCCGGCCTGCTGAAGATGCGGGGCTTCCCCTGCGAGGCCATCCACGGCGACATCCCCCAAAAGGAGCGGGAGCGCACCCTCCAGCGGTTTAAGGAGGGGAAGCTCCAGGTGCTGGTGGCCACCGACGTGGCCGCCCGGGGGCTGGACATCGACGATGTGGACGCGGTGTTCAACTACGACGTGCCCGACGAGCAGGAGTATTATATCCACCGGATCGGCCGCACCGGCCGGGCGAAAAAACATGGCGTGTCCTACACCCTGATGGCCTCCGTCACCGAGTCCGTCAAAATGCGGGACATCGCCCGGAACACCCGGATGGAGATCCAGCTGCTGAAATACGACAAGGACGGCTGCCTGATGCTGGTGGAGCAGGAGAGTTGATCGGTAAACCGGGGGAGCGGCAGAGCAACCCCGGTTTCTTTGCCACAGGGTGCGGCAGCATATAACATGACGGGAGGGGAACGGGATGAACATTCGTATTTTGGCCGTAGGCGACGTGGTGGGGGAGGCGGGCCTGGACTTCCTCCGCCGCCGACTGCCCGCCCTGCGCCGGGAGCAGGGCGCCCACTTCACCGTGGTGTGCGGGGAGAACGCCGCCAGCGACGGGCTGCTTCCCGCCCAGGCAGAGGCCATCTTTGCCGCCGGGGCGGATGTGATTACTATGGGCAATCACACCTGGGATAAACGCCAGATTGTAAACTATCTGGAGGACAACCCCTACATCCTCCGGCCCGCCAACTACCCCGACCGGGCCCCCGGCCGGGGGTGGGGAGTGTTCGACGGCCCCCAGGGCCTGCGCCTCCGGGTGGTAGATCTCATCGGCCGGGTGGAGATGAACCCCAACTTCGACAACCCCTTCACCAAGATGGACGAGATCCTGAAGGCGGATCGCGCCGATCTGACCCTGGTGGACTTCCACGCCGAGGCCACCAGCGAGAAGGGGGCCATGGCCTGGTATCTGGACGGGCGGGCCCAGGCCCTGTGGGGCACCCACACCCACGTGCCCACCGCCGACTGTCAGGTGCTGCCCCAGGGGCTGGGCTTTGTCACCGACCTGGGGCTGACCGGCCCCAGCCAGTCGGTCATCGGCGTCAAGCCGGAGCAGGCCATCAACCGCTTTTTAGGTGGTCTGCCCCAGCGGTTCCAGCCCGCCCCCGGCCCCTGCCGGATGGGGGCGGTGCTCTTTGAGATCGACGCCGCCGCCAAGCGGTGCGTAGACGTGCGGCGGGTGGATCTGGCCTGAAACCAAACACAGAAAACGCGCGGGCGCCTCCTTCTTGGGAAGCGCCCGCGCCCGTTTTTCTATTCAGACCTTTATCCCGGGAATCGTGGGCTCCGGCTCTACGGGGATGGTCTCCGCAGGGGACGTCTCCACAGGGGCTGTCTCTGCCGGGGGCGTCTCTGCCGGATCGGTTTCCGCCGGTTCCGTCTCCACAGGCCCGGTCTCCACGGGCTCCGTCTCCTCCGGGCCGGGCTCGGGGTTCTCCCCCGTCCCCTGGCCGAAGGGCACAAAGCACAGGTTCATGTCCACGTCCGAGCCGATGCCCGCCACCTTGCCCTTGGAGGAGTACTGCCAGAACTGGAAGTGATACATACAGGAGGGGCTGTTGGTGTACTCGGCGAACCAGAACTGATATTGGGTGAGCTTGCTCAGATCCATCTTCACATAGCCGCAATACTCATTGAAGTATACCATGGGGGTGTAGCCCGCCGCCGCCACCTTTTTGCAGAAGGCGTCGATGCACTGGGTGATGATCCGGGCGTCCACGCCGTAGGCCCGGGACTCGTTGCCGCCCAGGTACTCCCAGTCGCACACCACGGGGTAGGTGATATACTCCTGATAGGGCTCCAGCCGGGCCAGGAAGGCGTCCGCCTCCTCCTCCGCCTCCGCCACGGTGATGGCGTTGGAGAAGTAGTAGGCCCCCACGTCCAGCCCCGCGGCGATGGCCCCCTGCATATTGCCCTCGAACTTGGAGTCCTCCATGAGCACGCCGGAGCCCCAGGCCCGGTTGCCCGCCCGGATGATGGCGAAGTCGATGCCGTCCGCCGCCACCGCCTCCCAGTCGATGATCCCCTTGTGGCCGGACACGTCGATGCCGTGGGCGAAGTAGCCGCCGGAATAGGAGATCCGGCCCCTGTCGTCCCGGCTGAACTGGCTACTGGTGAAAGACGAGGCGGGCACCCCCTCCAGCTTGTCTATGTAGTAGTTGTTGAAGCGGATCATGGTGTCCTCCAGGTTGGCGTTCCGCACCCGCCAGACGATGGCCGCCAGCTCCTCCCGGGAGATGGGCTTGTCCGGCTGGAAGGTGCGCACCCCGTCCTCGCTGAGGAAGCCGTCCATGATCCCCTTCTCATACAGCTCCACCACGTAGCCGTCCTCGCAGTCGGCGTAGGGGCTGGGGCCGGAGATGTCCGTCAGATCCAGGGCCCGGGCGGTCATCCGGGCCACCGTCAGCCGGGTGGGCACCGCGTTCAGATAGGCGTCGTTAAAGGAATACATCAGCCGGTTGTCCAGGGCCAGCTCCACGTAGGGCATGGCCCAGTGCTCCCCCGTAGGGGCGGGGGCGGGCTCCTCCACCCCGATGGACAGCAGGATCAGCTTGAACGCCTCCCCGTAGGTGACAGATCCAAAGGGCTGGAAGGTGCCGTCCGGGTAGCCGTTCACCACCCCCTGCCGGTACAGGTCGGACACATACTGGTGGGACCAACGATCCTCGGGCAGATCGGAAAACAGGGGCCCCGGGGCGGCCAGGGCGGTGGTGCTGGAGGTGGCCGCCAGCAGGACGGCCAGCAGCAGGATGGCGATACGTTTTTTCATGGGCGCTCCTTTTCTCCGGGGGGTTGGGCGCCTGCGCCGCGGCCGCGGGCACAGGCTTTTTTCTCGTGCTCTCTATTTTACATAATTCGACGGGTTCTGACAAGACCCGGGGAAAATTTAACAACTCTGAAAAATTTGCGCAACACCTCTTGACACCGCCTGCAAAGCGTGGTATCTTATGGATGACAAATAAAGTTGTCAAACGGACAAATAAACCTGTCATTATGACAAGGAAACTCGTCAGGAGGAATGGGACATGATTTGGAATGAGCTGGGCATCAGCGGCGGCACGGCGCTGATCGTGCTGTGCGCGCTGTACTTCGTGATCAAGTGGGCGGTGCGCAACGGGATCCGGGAGGCTCACGCCCGCATCAACGGGGAGAAGGGCCGACTCCGGAGGCTCTGGGAGGGCTTCGCCCAGGAGGGCGGGGCCTCGGAGGAGGCGGCGGAGTAATGCTGAAAAACCGCTTGAAGGAGCGCCGCGCCGCGTTAGGCGTCAACCAGCAGGAGCTGGGGCGGCTGGCCGGGGTGTCCCGGCAGACCATCAGCCTCATCGAGCGGGGGGACTACTCCCCGTCGGTGACGCTGGCCCTCACCCTGGCGAAAATCTGCGGGGTGACGGTGGAGGACATTTTTAGTCTGGAGGAGGAGAACCATGAAAAACAATAACGATTCTGCCAAACAGGAGAACAAAAAGGCCCTGCCAAAGTTCATCCTGATCGTGGTGTGCAGCCTGTTCCTGGGCGCTGTGCTGGGCTTCGCCATGGTGAAGCTGAGCCTGGAGGACTTCCAGGAGGTGCTGGACGGCGCGGGGTTGTTCTTCACCAACTACGTGGCGCCGTGGCTGATCATCGCCCTGCCCGTGGTGGAGCTTGTCATCTGCCTGCCCATCTATTTCAGCGCGAAAAAGCAGCTTTCCGCCTGGGATGGGGAGGACGAGGCGATGAGCGACGAGGTGGAAGCCAGGCTGTCGGTTTGCATCTGGATCACCGGGCTGTGTACGGTGCTGGCGTTCTTTTTGCTGGCGGCCATGTTTGCCGGGTTCGTTGGCAACGCCGGGACGCCCCAGATGATGCCCGCTTCCCTGTTTTTCGGCGGATTGGCCGCGTTCCTGCTCAACCTGTTCGCCCCCATGGTGCTCCAGCAGAAGCTGGTGGATCTCACGAAACAGCTCAACCCGGAGAAAAAGGGCTCGGTGTACGACACCAAGTTCCAGAAGAAGTGGTATGAAAGCTGCGACGAGGCGGAGCGGGCCATCATCGGCCAGTGCGCCATGAAGGCATACCAGGCTATGGTGCGGGTGTGCCTGGGGCTGTGGGTGGTGTTCGCCCTGGGCGGGATGTTCTTCAACTGGGGGTTCCTGCCCGCCCTGGCGGTGTGCGCCGTGTGGGGAGCAGGGCAGTCGGTGTACGCCTGGTGGGCGCTGAAGCTGGGCAAGTCCGGCGGGAGCGTCTATTGAGTCCAAACAACATCTTAGAAAGAAGGTCAGCAGAATGAGAAAGTGTCTCAGGTGCGGCGCAGAAATGCAGGAGGGCTGCACAGTGAAGGTGGAGGGCGCGGGCTACGGCGTGGTGCTGTCCACTGAGGAAAACAAGCTGTTCAGCGGGCGGATCGGCAAGCCCCGGGTGGCCATCTGCCCCAAGTGTGGCGAGGTGTCCCTCTACCTGGAGGACGTGTCTAAGCTGAACGGCTGAGGAGCCCACATGCAAAAAGGCACCCCGGAGCGCCGCTCCGGGGTGCCTTTTTTGCCGTTTTTAGTCGGTGACGTAGGGCAGCAGGGCCACGTGACGGGCGCGCTTGATGGCGTCGGTCAGCTGGCGCTGGTGCATGGCGCAGGTGCCAGTGGTGCGGCGGGGCAGGATCTTGGACCGCTCGGACAGATAGCGCTTGAGCTTCTGGGCGTCCTTGTAGTCGATCTGCTCCACCTTGTCCACGCAGAACGCACACACTTTGCGGCGCTTGCGTCCGCCGCGGGGCTTCGCATTATCCATAGCCATAATTGGCGAGACCTCCTTTATGTGAGATACCCTTGCTTAGAAGGGAAGATCGCCGTCGTCGTCGGCCAGTTCCGCGAATTGGTCGCTGCCGGACGGGATGCCGTAGTCGGCAGTGGGGGCGGCAGGGGCGGCGGGCCGTCCATAGCCTCCGCCCTGTTGTCCTCCGTAGCCGGAATTGCCGTAACCGCTGCTGTAGCTCCCCTGGCCGTCAACCTCCCGCTTGGAGTCGCCGAAGTAGACGCTGTCCGCCACCACCTCGGCGGTGGTGCGGCGGTTGCCCTCCTTGTCGGTCCACTCCCGCATCTGGAGGCGGCCCTCCACCACGGCCATGCGGCCCCGGGTAAAGTACCGGGAGACGAACTCGCCGGTGCCCCGCCAGGCCACCACGTCGATCCAATCGGTCTGGCGCTCGCCGGTGTTTTTGTCCTTGAAGTCCCGATCCACCGCCAGACGGAAGGTGGCCACCGGAGTGCCGGACTGGGTGTGGCGCAGCTCGGGGTCACGGGCCAGCCGGCCCATGATTACGATGTGATTGAGCATAATTTTCTCCCTTTTACTCGTCCTTGCTGACAATGATGGAGCGCATGACGCTCACATTGATCCGCATCAGACGATCCAGCTCGGCGGGGAAAGCAGGATCGGCGGAGAAGGTCATCAGCACGTAGTAGCCCTCCTCCAGGTCGTTGATGGGATAGGCGAGGCGGCGCTTGCCCCACTCGTCCACCTCGGACACGGAGCCGTGGCCCTCGGCCAGCTCCTTAAAGCGGGCCACCAGCGCGGCGGTCTCCTCCTCGCCCAGGTTGGGGTTGAGGACGTAGAGCACCTCGTAGTTTCCACTCACTTTAGCCATTGTGTTTGCACCTCCTTATGGTCTTTTGGCCTCCGGCCGAACCGGAGGCAAGGATGGTATGCCGCAAAAGCTGCACAAAGCGGCAGACTATGATATTATACTGCGAATTTTCGCCGGTGTCAAGGATTATTCGCACAAATCCACGATAATATGGGCGAACAGCTTGGCGGACAGCATCAGATCACTCACCCGCACCCGCTCGTCCGCGCCGTGGAGGTGGGTGTCGAAGCCGGGCAGGGTGCAGCCGAAGGCCACACCGCCGGGGATGTCGTGGACATAGGTGCCGCCGCCGGTGGACAGGCACTCCCCCTTCAGCCCGGTGTACTCCTCGTACCGGCGCAGCAGGGTCTGAATGAAGGGGCTGTTCTCAGGGACGTGGTGGGGCGCGCCCTGGACGGCCTCAAAGGTGAAGCCCCTGCCCTCAAAGGCGGCCTTGGCCACCTGGAGGCAGTTCTCCTCCGTGGCGCACAGAGGCGCCCGGCTGTCGAAGAAGCCCTTCAGCCCGGTATCCGTCACCTCCAGCAGAGAGAAGGCCAGGGTCAGCGGCCCGGCGATGGGCTCCTCCTGGGCGATGCCCAGGGCCCGGCCCTTGTAGTCCCCGTGGGGTATGAGGGCATTCAGATCCTGGAGGGCGTCCTTGCAGCCCCCGTCGGCCAGGGGCAGGGCGCACAGCAGGGCGACAAGCCCGGTGATGGCGTTGTTGCCCCCCTCGGGATAGGCGGCGTGGGAGGCCTCCCCCTTGGCCTTGATCACCGTCACCCCGTTCTCATTGGCGAAGGTGAACTTGATCCCCGTGCGGGCCGTCACGTTCCGAGCCACGGGCTGGATGTCGTACATGGTCAGCCCCTCCACCCCGGCGGAGGCGTCCCCGGGCAGGATATTCGTCCGGATGCCGCCGTGGAGCCAGTTCACCCGGGGCAGGGCCTCCTGGGCGGGCCAGCTTTTGGTGAAGGTGGGGCGCAGGCTGCCCTTCTCCGTGTTGATCACGGGGAAACCGGAGTCGGGGGAGAAGGTGGCGGGGGCAAAGGGGTGGCGGGCGAAGTACCAGGCGATGTCACCGGAGCCGCTCTCCTCGTTGGTGCCCATGATCATCTTGCAGTTCTTCGTCAGCGGCACGCCCAGATCCTTCACCGCCTTCATGGCCAGCAGGGAGGCCGCCACCGGCCCCTTGTCGTCGTCGGTGCCCCGGCCGTACAGCAGGTCGTCCACCAGCTTGGGGCTGTAGGGCTTGGTGACGCTCCAGCCCTCTCCGGGGGCCACCACGTCCAGGTGACCCAGGATATGGAGCGCGTCCTCGCCGCCGTTCAGGTCGGCGGTGCCCACGTAGCCCTCATGGTTTTCCACCGTCAGGCCCCACTCCCGGGCGATGGCCAGCGCCTCCTTCAAAGCGGCGGCAGGGCCGGGGCCGAAGGGGGCGCCCGGGGCGGGCTCACCCTCCACGCTGTCGATGGACACCAGGCGGCTCACCGCCTCCACCAGCGTCTTTTCCTTATCCGCGAAATAGGCTTCGATCTGTTCTTTTGTGATCATATGTATAACACTCCTCGTCTCCTGCGGGGCTGGAAGGGCCGCCCTGCGGGGGCCCGTTCCGGGCCGGTAGCTTGTCCCATTGTACCGCATTTCCCTGTCAATTACAAGGGAAATCGGGCAGGCTCTGCCGTGAGAGAAAGTAACTTCCCCGCCGGAGGCGCGCCCCCCCGGGGCACCCGGGAAAGGTTAGGGAAGGGGGAGCACCCCCTTCCAAAAAATTATACTTGCGTTGTGATAACGGCGGGTGTTAAATCGTTTTATAGGTGTGGCCACAAAACGCAGACACAGAGGGGGCAAGCCCATGGATCAGGATAAGCTGGCGGAGCTGTTCCGCCAATACGGCGACGACGTGTTCCGGCTGGCGTACAGCTACCTGGGCAGCCGCGCCGACGGGGAGGACGTGTGCCAAAGCGTTTTCCTCAAGCTGGCGGAGGGCAGGGCCGTCCTGCTGCCCGGAAAGGAAAAGGCCTGGCTGCTCACCTGCGCGGCCAACCTGTGCCGGAGCCAGCTGCGCTCCTTCTGGCGCAGGAACGTGGGGGAGCTGGACGAGAGCGTCCCCTTCCGGGAGGAGCCCGACCGGGCGGTGTGGGCGGCGGTGCGCTCACTGCCCCCCAAATACCGGGCGGTGGTTCACCTCTACTACTGGGAGGGCTATGACCAGGGGGAGATCGGGGACATCCTGCATCTGTCCCGCACCGCCGTTCAGACCCGGATGCAGCGCGCCCGGGCCATGCTGAAAAAGGAGCTGAGTGACAATGCGGAAGGAATACCGGCACATGATGGAACAGGCTGCGCTGAGCGATGAAAAAAAGGAGGAAATTTTGACCATGCTGGAGCATCAGGATACAACCAAGCGGCGCCTGCCCAAGGCGGGTAAAATCGCGCTGGCAGCGGCGCTGGCGGTGGGCTGTGTGCTGTCCATCGCGGCGGGGCTGCCCGCCCAAGTGTACCACTTTATCGGCGGTGGGTCGGTGACGGTGGATCCCAACACGAACACCGCCTACTACGACCGTCTAAACGCCGTCCCCCCCGCCGAGGTGGACAAAAACGGGCGGCTGTGGCTCACCGTGGACGATCAGCGCCTGGATATCACCGACAAGATCAGCGAGGACACCCCCTATCTCTACGAGCGCACCGACCCCGCCACCGGCCAAAAGGGCTACCTGCTGCTGGGCGGCACGGTGGCCGACTTCGGCTGGATGGAGTGGTTCCAGATAGACGGCGACTGGTTCTGGCACGCGGAGAACTGCATGAGGAACCAGTCCAACTCCTTCTCAGTGGGGCAGGTCGGTGGCGTCAGCAGCGGCACCGGCACTGTTGTGGTGGAGGATCCCGTCCCCGCCGCCTCCGGGGAGGTGGGATACACTGCGGAGAGCGAGTACACCGTAGACGACACGGTGCCCTACTCCATCGACTTCCGCCCCTGGGTGCAGAAGGGCATCGACCAGCTGGCGGAGCTGGGCGTGGTGGCCTGCGAGCCCCAGGTGGACTGACCGGCAGACAGACACCCCCCAGAGCGTTGCTCCGGGGGGTGTTTCGTTTCGCTTTGTTCAGGAGGGGAGACCCGGGTTGTAAGGGTGGGTGTGCACCCCGGCGGTCCAAACATCGGCTCATAACAGGCGCACAGGTCAATGGGTTCGTATACCTGGTTTTTGAAATATTCGTCAAAACCGACGCAGATGGATGAAGCGAGGGTGTTTCCCTATGTTCGCCCGCTCGAAGATGAACCTATGTTGCCATTCCCAGGAAATCGGGTTCAACTACCCTGACCTGGAGTACTACGCCATGGTGCTGTTTGGGCTTCGTGAGCTGAAGGGTTTCGCCCTGGGGATGGCCGCCGCTCAGGAGCTGGCGAAGCTGTGAACACTGGCCCCTGGCCGAGAAGTGGTGAACGCCCCCGGGGTGACCATTTCACTCACCCCTTTGTGCTCCTCGTCAACGGGGTTTACACACGTGGGAATACGTGCTATAATAGATGCTGCCGGGAGGGGCAGACTACGAAAGTAAACGAAGTGAAGCAGATGCTTCGGAAGAACGATTGCTATTTCTACCGGCAGGGCAGCCGGCATGAAATTTGGATCAGCCGGAGAACCGGGAAGAAATTCCAGGTCCCGAGGCATGGGACCCAGGATGTCCCCCGAGGGCCCTGAAGTCCATCAAGGAAAGTGCCGGGATTGAGTGATGTGAGGAGGATTGAAATGGCAAAGTACGCATATCCCGCAATCTTCACCAAGGAGGAAAAGGGCTACTCTGTAGCCTTCCCGGATATAGAGGGCTGCTTTACCTGTGGCGACACCCTGCCGGAGGCGATGGAGATGGCCGAGGACGCCTTGTGCCTGATGCTCTATGACCACGAGGAGGATGGGGAGGCCATTCCCGCCGCCTCGGATGTGAAGACCGTCCAGGAGGGGACGGCGGAGGTCGTTTCCCTGGTGTGCTGTGACACGGTGGAGTATCGGAAGCTCTATGACAACAGGGCGGTGAAAAAGACCCTCACTATCCCAAATTGGCTAAACACCCTTTCCGAGCGGGCGGGTATCAACTTTTCCACCGCCCTGCAAGAGGCCCTGAAGGCGAAGCTGAACATTCAGTGAGAGGAGGACGTATCTATGCCGTTGCCGCAAGAGAACCGCTACACCCTGGCCGATGCCCTGGCTTGGGACGAACAGGACCGCATCGAGTTGATTGACGGCTACCCCGTGATGATGGCCCCGCCCACCCGGGCGCACCAGGAGGCCGTCATGGAGCTGTCAGCCCAGCTCCACGCATACCTGAAGGGGAAGAAGTGCAAGGTCTATCCCGCCCCCTTCGCCGTCCGGCTGTTTGAACAGGACGGGGACCGCCCGGAGGATGTGGACACGATGGTGGAGCCGGACATCTCCGTGGTATGCGACCCCTCCAAGCTGGATGACATCGGTTGCAAGGGTGCGCCCGACCTGGTGCTGGAGATACTTTCCCCTTCCACCACCCGGCATGATCGTTTTACCAAGTTCAACCTCTACCAGCGGGCCGGGGTGCGGGAATACTGGATCATAGACCCTGCCGAAAAATCGGTACAGGTCTTTGCCCTGGAGGATGGGCGGTACACCGCCAAGGACTTTGGAGCGGCCGGCGACAGGCTGCGGGTGAACATCCTGGAGGACTGCACCATTGACCTGTCCCAGGTCTTCCCTGAATGACCAATAAAGACCGGAGGGTGAGCCCTCTGGTCTTTCATTTTATCAAACGAACAAAGGGAAACGTGGTTATCGTGATAAGTCAACAAGTCCCAAGAGATCGTGGTGGATAATGGGACGGCAAAAATGATAGCATAGCCGCACCAAAGAAGGGTGGCGGGGAAGATGCGCCAGCAAAAAGGGATGTGCTTCAAGGAGTTCCAGCAGCGGCGCTTTGCGCTGGGTACACACCCCGATCTCCAATTTGAAGGTTTTCTCCAAAGAACCTACCACGGCCTGGGCAAAAAGCATCTGCAAAGCTACTTTGATGAGTTTTGCTTCCGGTTCAACCGTCGCTTCTGCCCCACCAGCTTTTTCCCAGGCTTGTCTGCGCCGTGGCTGCTTGTTGTCTGTTGTGGTTCATGCCGCCAATATTCATGATACAAAAGGTGGAATATCTACCGCCAGACGAGCGTATGAGCGGTATCCGTCTATTCAGAAGTTCTGTGCGGACGCTGGATATCGGGGTACTTTTGTCTCTGATTTGAAGGAGCAGTTTGATCTTGACGTTGATATTTCAGAGAAAATCAAGCCCCACCAATGGGAAAAGCTCCCTTGGCGATGGGTGGTAGAACGCACCCTCTCTTGGCTCAATCATTCCAGACGCCTCAGCAAAGATTATGAGATCTCCGTTTCCTCTGCTGAGGCAATGGTTAAAATTTCTCATTTCCATACACTCATCAAGCGCTTATGAATACAGGTTTTAAAGTCAGGGACACCCGCCCACGTGCCTTTTCACAAACGCCGTCACTGTCTCCTGGTTCTCCGTTGAGAACACCTTCAAAGATCCTGTCTTAAGAAAATCCTTCGATGCAATAAACACGGTAAGATCGATAGCATTCTCAAAGATCATTTGCCAAATCTGATCCAGGAACTTCCTTTCCTCCGGCGCGTCCAAATCCCGGATTGGGTACAAACAATACCCATCGTCCCCAGATAGGTAGAGCGCAAAATCCTTTTTCCTGTCCGCCAATCTTTTCTCTATGGCCCGGATCGTCTCATCCTCCACAACTCCCATCGGATCAGCCTGCCGCTCCTTCTCAAACCGCCGGAGCAGATCCGTTAGGTACATACCCGGTTCCATAACGATATGGATTCCCTGCTCATAGTTCCTCACAGGTTCCAAAAAGTAGTCCCACCCGTCCATAAACAACTCCAGGAAGGCTTCTGAATTGCCCCGGGCCAGGAAACGCGCCCGGTACTCCTCCCGGCAGTTCCCGCCCGGATAGCAGAGGAACACTTTCCTCCCGTACTCCTCCCGCAGACAGCGGATCACTCCAAAGTCGGTGGGGATCAGCACAAAGCGGGACTCCCGCTCTGCCCTCAGGACTTCCGCGACGTAGTTATCGGGGAACAGCGGGCTGTGCAAATGGTGCCGAGCGCCCTTTTCCGCCTCCAACTCCGCGTTGCTTTTCTCCGTCGGCGGAAGAATCCATTTGTATGGCATAATGGGCAGATCCACCGCTCCCTCCACCCGCTGTGCAAATGTACTCTTGCCAGTACCGGCATAGGCTGCGATAATCATGGTTCTTTTCCTTCCTTCGGCTCCTCCGACAGCATGATCTCCAGGCAGGGCAGATGCCCCCAGCCGTCCTCTCCCTCAAATTCACTTTCAATCAGGCCAAACCCATAGAGGTACTTCCCGTCATAGCTGTGGGGCACCTCGCTGATAAATCTGAAATTTTCATAGGCCATTGTTTCGCGCATACAGATGGAAACCCGGTCGATGCGCGAAACAATGGCCCTGATCTCTCCAAATGTAACCGCCTTGTGCATAAGGAAATCCCTCCGATATCCTTAAAACAGCGGTCAGCCTTCCTCGGTGTCCAGTTCCAGGAAGTCGTTAAACAGGATGCGCACCGGCCCCATCTGGTCGTCAATGTGGTAGTGGCCGCAGAACCAGCCGTCGCAGCGCAGCATCCGGCGCAAAATCTCGTCCAGCCACCGTTCGGTGGACTTGTCCACCTGGGACTGGCTGAGGCCGGGGATAAAGGCGTGCCGGGGCTCCCACTGGAGGGGCGCGGCGTGGGAAAAGATGTAGTCCATTTGCCAGCCAGCCCTGTCCAGCTGGGCCTCCACAAAGGCCTTGATGGTCTCGTCTGGCTGCTCGCTCTCGAACCAGGGCAGCCGGTTGGCCAGCCGGTAGTATTTGTCGATGCTGTACGCCCCGCCGATGGCCATGGCCGTCCGGCACCCCAGGCTGTAGATCTCCCCATCCTTGGCGAACAGCAGATTGGGGTACTCCGGCTCGACGTACACCAGCCCGCCGTTCCACTCCACCTCCTCGTAGGAGGGAATTTCGGAGGGCCGCTCCTCATGGTTCCCGTGGACGCACAACAGGGTCACATCCAGCTGGGACAACTCCCACTTCAGCGCCTCGTCCGACTCGTCCAGGCAGTAGTTGATCCCCGCGTCCCCCAGGATCACCAGCGCGTCGTCCCGGGTGAGGTCATATTCCTCGCAAAACTCGAAAATCCGCTCGAACTCCCGGTGGGTATCCCCCGTTAAAACAATCATGCTTCCTCTCCTCCCTCGTCCCCCCGGCTCCGGCGGGGCCCGCTCGCCGCCACGGCCTTCCAGCCATTGTCCCACTGATGGTAGCCCCGCTCCTCCTCCCAGGCCAGGAGGTTCAACCGCCCACTCCGCTGGACGCTCCCATCAATATAGTAGTGGCTTTGGCCATCCCAGAACACGCCGTGATACGCCGGATCGCCCGCCAGCCCAGACGTGCCCACATGGCCCGCAATGATATCCTTATAGAACTGGCCGGTTTCCGGCGGGAACTGGCCGGTGAAGGTATACTCCGGCGTGACCCAGGGCCACCAGTCCCCGCTCTCCTCGTCGATCCCAGCGTGGACGAAGATCTGGCCCTCCGTCTCGTAAAAATAGGGCAGTCCTCGCAGCCATTCCGCCAACTCCGGGTCCGCCGCCATCACCATTCTGGCCGCCTCCATATTCCTGGAATCCTCCGACAGGGTGGGCAGAATCTTTTGAAAAAATGCCCACTGTTCCGGCGCGATCAGGGTGCGGAAGGTGCCAAACCCCGGGTCGTGATCCAGCCAGTCGCTCCACGGCACCAGGCCGTACTCGTCAGGCTGGCCTGCTTCCGAACCACCGTAGGTATCCAGCCACTCCAAGAAGGCGTCCTCGTGGTTGCCCCGCAGGGCGATCACCCGCTCCGGGCCGTATCTGCGCTGCAAATCCCGGATATACCGCAGCACTCCGCCGCTGTCCGGGCCGTAGTCGATGTAGTCGCCCAGCAGGATCAGCCGGCTGTCTTCCGACAGATCAATAGGTTCAAGCGCCGTTTGCAGCGCATCCAGATAACCGTGAATATCGCTGATTGTGAAATAGGTCACCCCTTCCACTCCCTCCTGTCCCTGCGGCCCCCGGTCTACCACGTCACCGACAATGTAAGGTGTGTCCGAGTCGGAGAAGGCGAGCTTCCCCAGCATCTCACAGTATTCTCGAAAACAGCCGTGGATATCGCTCATCACGTAGGTCAAGGGCGGGCCTCCCTCGCCGCCGCCGATTTTTCGGCGGCCAGCGCCTCCTTTACCGCCAAGGCAATGCGCTCACCTCGTGCCGCTATCCACTTGGAGGCGTTGGCAAAGAAGTCCTTAAATTGGGGTCCCGTTGGCATCGCCGCCGTTCTGGTAAATCCGCCCTTCTCCCATGTGTCAAAATGGCCGCCCCACAGCTCTCTGGGTTTACCGTTTTCGACGAAGTCCTGGAGGAAGTTCCGTTTCACAAAGTTGTCCCAGCCGTCCATACCCTGTCCGTAGGAGGCAAGCCAGTCGTGGAAAATAACCATTTGCGAACCAAACAGGTGCAAAAGAGCATCATTTGAGGGCATCGTTAAATTCTTATTGTCCTGATACCATTGATGGATACATTTTAAGGTCAAGTCCCAATAGTCCTTTACCGGCCCGCTTCCCCTGGGAACATTGCACCCATCTGGCCAGGGGATAAAATTCCCAACCGTGTGATACAGCTTGAAAAACGTCCGGGCTTCCTCGAGGAGAATACCTTCGAAATAGTCATAATGTTCTAAAACACATATTTCCCAGTTCTTTTTGGAACAATTATGAACCTCCCAAGCATCTTTTTCCCTTTTATTCAGAAACGCTTCAACTCTTTTTTTCTCATGATCATAGCTCCTGAGATATTTCCGCACCGTCGTGGCATAGGAGTTCATGGTGTCCCCGCGCAATATAAACCCATTGTGTTTTAAAAGATAGATTTTCTTTTTCGGCACAATTTCGCCGCCCCCAAATGCCAGCTTGTAAATCACAGTACTGCGCAGGGCCGCATCGCAGTCCACTCCGTTGCTCCCTGAAATTTTGTAACAGCACATCTTCTGCCAGGGCGTCAGGGCGCCCCACTCTGTTTCTTGGAACAGAGCCCTCATATTTTCCCTGATATTCTCCCTGGTTTTCTTCAGGTAGGTCTTATAATAGGGCTCGCCATCTTCCCCGTCCTTCACATCAAACTCTGCCAGCTTCCGTACCGTCCTATCCCCGAGTTCCTTTTTGACCCATTCGATCTTTTTCGTCAATTCCTCGTCCATTGTATCTATCCTCCATTCTTTACCGACTTTACCCCACTATACCACAACGGTGCCCAATCGGCAAGGAGCTTGGGGCGGTGCGCCCGGCCCGCAGACCGGGTGCGCCGCCCGTCTTTCCTTTCAGTTGCCCTTCGCCTCGGGGCCGAACAGCTCCGGGAAGTCGTGAACCATCACCAGCTCCAGTGCCCGAACCACCTCGTTCTGGAAGATCCGATCCTCCGAGAAGCGGTTGTTCAGCGCCTTGTTTTCCGCCCGCACCGCCTCAAAGTAGGCCTTGCGCTCCAGGACATCCCGGGCCGTGGGCTGGAAGGAGAAGTGCGGGACGATCTGCCCGGGGGCGGCCCCCTCTGCCCACCGCTCGATCTGGAGGTACGCCTCGGGTTCGTTTTCCAGCACATCAAACACCCCATCAAAATACTTCAGCGCCGGGTCGATTTCCAACCAGCGGTCGCTGACGCCGGGCACCTCGAAGTTCTTGACGAAGTACCGCACCTCCTTCACGATCCGATCCAGCCTCTGCCGCAGATCCGTCTCCCCCAGGAACTCCCGCTGGACCGCGGCCTCCACCTTGGACAACTCCCCTTCGAAGTGTTCCCAGCCGTCCTCCTTTGTGCCCGGGACATAGTTGTAATGCTCCGAACTCTCCGTCTGCCACAGGATGTCATTCAGCATCCCATAGATGGCCTGAACCCGCTCCCGCCGTGTGCCGCTGTGTACCATTTGGCATTCCTCCTTTGTCCGCCTGTGCTGTCTCTGCCGCCGTATCCACTTTTCAAGGTTCACAATTCGTTATTATAACAGACGGATAGTCGGGTTTTTCCAACCAACCGGCGAGGCGTGAAAAAACATTATAATTTTTCTCCGCCGGCCCCGTACTTCCGGGCCAGCGCCCCTATCTTCCGGACGACCTCCTCCCGCACCCGGGCCGGTTCCAGCACCTCCACCCGGTCGCTGTACTGCAATGCCCAGTTCACCATGGCGAAGGGGCTACAGCTCACACGCACCAGGTCGCAATCATCCTCCGTCTTTACAATGCGAAAGCTGTCCCCAAACCAGTCGTGCAGGAAGGTGTAATTGACCGGGCCGCCCCTCTCATCCCGGGCGATCCGTAACAGGATGGACACTGGTTCATCATAGGCCATGTTCAGGTGGGACAGGTGGAACTCCTCCGTCCACCGCAGGGGCAGGCCCCTGACGAGCCGTTTCTCCACTGCCCGTTCCCCTGTGACCTCCAACTCGGTCATCAGGTCGATCCGCCAGATGGACATGGCATTTTTGCCCTCTCCGCAGGCCAACAGGTAGTACCGGCCGCCGCTGGCCGCCACATAGTAGGGGCTGAGCACATCCCGGCTCTCCCGCAATCGGTGAAGCTGCTTGTCCCGGCGGTAGGCATTGAAGAAAAAGCTGATCTTCTGGCGGCCTTCAATGGCCCGCTGGATGGTCAGCAGGTTCTCCCGCAACCGCTCCGGGGGCGTGAGCCTGGGGGTCAGCACCGTGCAGACCTGCTTGGGTCCTTTGGGGTAAAACTTTGTGGTGAGGCAGCGCTCCAGCTTTTCCGTCAAGGTCTTTGTCTCCCCTGTGCTCAGTGTGCCGGAGAGCTGTACCGCCTCAATGAGCCGGTTGACCTCCTCATAGGTAAAGCTGTGCTGATAATAGAGCCCGCGAATCCGCAGCTCGTTCAGCTCCGGGGCTTCGCTGTCATCGTCCTCTTGGAGCTCCTCGCCATACTGCGCCTCAAACTCTTTGAAGCTCAGCTTCCACTCCCTGCGGGGCCGCAGGGAGTGTTCGTCAAAGTTCATTGCCACCACCATGCTGAGGATCAGGTTGTGGGAGGTATCTTTTCCGCCCATATAATCCTTCAGCTCGCCGCTTCTCCTCATATCCGCCTGGGTGACCGGGTGTTCCCGGTCGGAATTCCACCGCAGATACTCCAGAATCCGATACGCCCGCTCAAATTGAGACGGCCCGCCTCTGGATTTCGCCATAGTAAGCTATCCCCTTTTTGATTCAAATTTTGGCGGATCGTTTGCACCACTGTCTACAAAGAGAACGCCGCCACAACCAAAAGCCTTCTCAACGGTCATTCAGCTTCTCCTTCAGATGGCTGATAATTTTCACGCGCGCCGTCTCCTCTGACGCGGCCTCCAGCTTCTGAATCGCATCATCCCGCTCCGCCGCCGCCTGCTCCGCCCAGTCCTTGAACTCCTCCCGGCTCATGTTTCCCTTCATGAACCGGGCGTAATATTTTTTGTAGGCCCGCTTGTACAGCTTCCAGGTGTCCTCGTCCTGGATCTTCTTCTCAAAGACCGCCCGCGCCCCCATCAGCCGGCAAGTCCGCTCCGTCTCTCCGGGCGCGACACGCTCACAGTACAGCGACCGCCCGCCCTGCTCATGGAAAAACCACTGCCCGCACAGGCGGCACTGCCGCGGCCCGTTACCGTGCATAATGGCTTTCCCCAAATCCACGTAAAGAAAGTCCCGCAGGGCAGGAAAGGTGTAACGCTCTACCAGGACGGCAGAGCCTGGGCGGATATGGTAGTCATAGTTCACCGTACACGTTGCCGAGCTTGCACTCAGTTGTTTCGACATCTCGTCCGTGATCTCCCCAAGCTCAATATAGGGCTGAAGGTAGTTTCCGAACACCTTCAAGTACAGTTCCAGATCCCGCATCAGGTTTTCCCTGTCCTCCCCCGGTTCCGCAAACTCCTCTCCGGTGAAAAACGCCGTCACCGCCTCTCCGAACCGAAACGGTTCATGATCCCCGATCCAGTATTTTGTGTTTCCGAAGTCCACCGTCAGCGGAAAAGTCAGCGGGGGAAATGCCATAGATGCCGCCTCCTCAAAAATAGAATGTGTTTTTCTAAAATGCTATTGACAACTCATCTGGATTGTGTTCCCAACGAATGTCAGTAAATAGACTATAGCCTATTTCTTATTGAAAGTCAATAGCCCGTTCAATTTTTTGAGTTCCACGCACCTCGATAACTGAATGCCCGCCATCGGAGAACATACTCCCTGGAAGAAGCGCCGCCAAGACCTCCAACTCAGAACGAGCGTACCAACAGGGTGAGAACGTTCCAGCGAAGCTCTGGGACAGAAACGGGTACGGTGTGTGGCCAACAAAAATTCAATGAAAGGAATCCAAATGAAATTCCCGGCTGCATTCCTCTGTCAGGCTCTTGCGGTACCGCGTCAGTTCCCGAAGTTCCCGCTGTTCCCGGCTGGGGATGAAGCTGGCTTTCAGCAGACCGTGCTGCAGCAGCTCCACAATCCATTCCGCGTCCTTTATGTCCGTTTTCCGCCCGGGCACCGCCTTCATATGCGCCGCGTTCACCACCATCACATCCAGCCCCATCAGCTCAAACAGGTTGTACAGCGGCTTCCAGTACACCCCGGTACTCTCCATCGCCGCCATCTCACAGCCGGCCTCCTTCAGCCATTTGGTCAGTTCCTTGATTTCGCCTGTCATTGTGCCAAACTCCCGCACCTCCTGCCTGCCGCCCTTTTTCAGGCAAGCCACGATCAGTTTCTTATGCACGTCAATCCCACAACAACACCGGTAGACAGCCTTCATCATATCCAGCTCCTTTTTCTGTCTTCACGGCGTACCCTCCAAATAGCTCACTTTGCTATGCGTCCTTGGCCCAAAACCGGGCTGGAACAATTTGTGGTTCAACGGGAGGGCTTGGTACCAGTTTGAAGATCGCACTCTCAGCAGCAAAGAAAATCGGTCTGGTGCCGTGTATCCTCATTCTACCACGCTGCCCCCTCCTTTTCATCCTTCGTGGCGCAGAGCTTCACTCGCGTGAGGTTTGTATGGGAAAAGCTGGCTGCATGATAATTCCGACCACATAACAAGCCGCAGACAGAAAAAATCGGCGCACCGGGAGTCTATACTTCCGGTGCGCCATAATCGTTTGTCCTTATCAATGGTCAAGGCTCAATTCGCAGCTGTTCAAAATCACCGCCATCCGTCCACGATTCAAGCAGCTCCCCGGCAATATCGGGACTTTCGAACCGCAGGGCGTTAGCTTCTCGCGCACTGTATGATAGATAATTAATGTCCCCGTACCAAACAATGCTACGATCAATCACGGTGCAGCGGTGCTGGAGCCCTTCTTCTGTCTCAACCGTGATCCCGCAATCTGTTAACAGGGCAATGGATTCCGTAACGGCAGCACGCTGTGCTGGTGGGCAATTTTCAGGCGGCCTTGTACGAACCGTTATGATGGCCCCGGCTGCAGCCGCTTTTTCCAATGTGGGCAGGATAGCCTTTATCTGGAATTCTTTCAGAAATGGGCTGACGATCAGGATGTTTTTTGCGGCATCGTTCAGATCAGACACAAATGGAATCATATAGTCCTGGGCGCCGTAAATACGACTGGAAACCAAGTCCTGCTCCGACGCTTTTACGCAGTATCCCAATTCTGAATATCCCCTCAGCCGCTTGTGGTACATTCGCTCTAACGATGGGATGTGGATATCCACGTAATCGTAAACGCGAACCTCCTGCTTGCCCTCATAATTTCGGTGCAGTCGTCCAACGTATTGGGCCAGCGTACCTTTCCATGAGATTGGCATCGTCAGCAGAATGGTATCCAGACGCGGTTCATCAAAGCCTTCCCCTATATATTTCCCGGTGGCAATCACAACGAGGGATTCATTTGTTGGCACCGACCGCAAAGCGGCCAGCTTTTCTCGCTTCTCCTTCTGTTTCCCGCTGCCCAGCAGTAAAAAGACGTGCTCTGCTTTATCTTGGAGGGCTTTCTCCAAACGGATCGCGTGTTCCTTTCGTTCGGTCAGCAGCAACGGTGTCCTTCCTTCTGCAACCAGTCTGATTGTATCAGAAATCAGAACGTTATTCCTTGCGTCATTGTTCGCAACGCTTGAATAGATATCCTGAATCTTTTTGGTGGCAGGCAGCCGGGTTCTGGTAAAACGCGGAATCACATAATGGGAAAAGCTCCGCTTTTCCGCCTGGCTTTTTGCATCGACCGAGTAGCGCACAGGGCCGCACTGCATAAAAATGATGGGCTGATGGCCATCCGGGCGGACAGGTGTGGCAGACAGGCCATAGACATACCGGGCGCGTATTTCCCGCAGAATTTTTTCAAAGGTGAAAGCGGCCACGTGGTGGCATTCATCACACAAAACCATCCCGTATTCTGAGACAAAAGGCTTTACGTTCTTTTCCTCGCCTTCAAAAAGGGACTGCATGATGGCAATATCGATAATCCCGCCTCGCGTATTTTTCCCTGTGCCAATTTGGCCGATTCGTTCGATTCGTTTCTTCCTGCCGCGCCGCTTGGGCGGCTCCGGCAAAGCCTCCTGGACATCAAGGAATCTCTCCAGTGAGGTTTTCCACTGCTCCAAAAGCGCACTGGAATGAACCAAGATCAATGTGTTGACCTTGCGCTGCCCAATCAGGTACGCGCCTACCACCGTTTTTCCGAAAGCGGTGGTAGCAGACAAAACGCCGATGTCATAGGACAGAAGTGCCTCGGCCGCCGGCACTTGCTCCGGGCGGAGTTCCCCGCGAAACGCGACGCTGATTTGACGTCCGGACTGGCGGTGATCCTCCAAAACGTATGGGGCATCATATGTGTCAAGCAGATCCATCAACGGTTCCATGCAGCCCCGAGGGATCCCCATGAAATCCTGATCCTCATAGCTACAGTCGAATACACGGGGGATATGGTAGACAGGCAGGCGCATGGCCTGCTTTTTATAGAATTCGGGATTTCGAAACGCCGCCAGACGCTTGATCGCATTCAACGCCTTTTGGGAAAAACCCTGTTTATCCACATACAAAAGATTGGAGATCATGAGCCGAGTTTGCACAGGAAAATCTTCGCGGCGCAGCTCCGACGCTTTCCGTCTCACGGGCCACGGCTTCGGCTCCGCAGCTTCCAGCAGCACCCCTGTTTCCCCGCTGGCACACAGCTTGTCTATATATTCCGCCAATTTTTCCGGCGTAATTTTGGGCAGGAGGGAAAGAAACGCCCATTGATCCCGATAGGGGACAAACTGTTCATCAACAAATAAGGTATTGCCCTTTTGCCGGGCCTGTCCCTGAAAGGGCAGCGCGATCAGGTTTCCAAACCCGCCTTTTGGAACGGTATCCTGTGAGGGGAACAGCCGGTCGTAGGATTTGAATTGCAGCTCGTGACGGCGGGCCATCGCCTGTGTCAGCAGCCCGCTCCCCAGCCGGCAGGCATCCGCGGCGGGAACAGGCTCGGAAAAGAAAAACCAGATATGGGCCCCATTCCCTGAGCGGGAGCGCTCCATGGCGGGCATGATGCCAAAGGCGAGGCAGGTCTCCCGAAAGGCGGCAACATCTTCCCGCCAGAATTCTTCATCAAAGTCAACCGCCAAAAGCCAAGTTCGGTCATCCTCCAGCATGGGGTAAATCCCAACGACATCCCGGCAAAACTCATCCTTCCCCCAAAGGTGTGCCCGAATAACGTTTGCGGTCAAAGGCATAAAGGCCCTGTTGGGGCAATCGGGACACTTTTGCGCCCTTTTATCGCAAACCCCCGGCTTCCACTGGTTTTGACAGGCAGGGACATAGCCGCTCTTTCCGGTTTTCAAGTTGTAGTAACGTCTGGCATAAAGGCTTTCCCGTCCCCGGAACAAAGAAAGGAAAAGCGCAATCTTTTCCTGAGCAGTACTGTTGGCGTTAATGGGGGCGAACGGCTCCGGCGCCGTTACCACCGTATGGTTGAGCCAAAAGTCCTTTGAACAAATATACTTTTTGCCGTCATGATTTGCACATAGGACAAATGACGAAGATTCGCCGAGGGAAGGGAGCATTTCAATGAAGCGGTATTCACATCCGTCTATCACTGCGGCGAGTTCCATTAATATGCCCCCTCATGTAAGACATCACAATATCATTAGATGGACGATTTGATTAAATTGCGTGTAATTAACGGAAAAACTATACCACACTTCCGTTAAATTGTATAGTGCTGGCTTTGCAACGCAGCCGCAACGCAGCACGTGGAGCATCGTATCCCGCATTACCGTAGGATGAGTTTAAGGATTGGCTGGAGAGGAATATGCCCAGCCGGACAAAGAAAGCAAAATAGACGACCGCCGGCAGGGGATCAACCCTGCCAGCGGTCGTTTTGGCGACGTTATGCAGTGTATCGGCAATCGGTATCCGTCAATGCACAGCCTGCTTTGCCGTATCCTTATGGAAGGGCACCAGTCCCGTGCGGTTCAGCGCCACCATGACAGCCGGAATAACAATCAGCTGAAGGATAATGCCGGGAATTGCGGTGAGCAGTGCCCCAGACAGGAAGATTTCCCAGGTAAAGGGCACGCTGGACACACCCAGCAGCACCATCCGGGCGGCGGCCCACACCACCCGTCCGGCGATCATGGCGAGGATCAGGCAGCGGTACAGCGCCACCACACACTGCCAGCGGGAGCGGGCGTAGAGGAAGCCTACCACCGCGCCGTAGGCCGCCAGCTCGAAGGCCATAGCGATCCCCATTGGCATGGGGGGGGCGCCGAACAGGACATAGCGGAACAGGGGCAGGACGAAGCCCACCGCACCGCCGTACTGCCAGCCGCAGATCAGCCCGCACAGCAGGACGGGCAGGTGCATGGGCAGCATCATGTTGCCGATCTGGGGGATCTGTCCGGTGAGGAAGGGCAGCACCAGCCCCAGCGCCATGAACATAGCGGATAGGGCCAGATTTTTGACGTACAGCCTGATTCTGGTCTGCTTCATGGAAGATGCTCCTTTCCGATTGCGTAAATGGATTACTTCAAACCCAGGATCTTTCGGGCATCATCGGGGGTAGCTACGTCCCGCCCAAACTCCCGACTCACCCGGACGGCCCGCTCCACAAACTGGGCGTTGCTGTCCGCCAGCACGCCCTTGGTATACAGCACGTTGTCCTCCATGCCCACCCGGATGTGGCCACCCAGGGCCACCGCGCCGTACAGCATGGTGAGGGCGGAGTGGCCTACCCCAAAGCAGCTCCAGGTGGAGTTGGGGCACAGCTCGTCCATGGTCTCCTTCATAAAGATCAGGTTCTTCATGGTGCCGGGGATGCCGTTGGCGCAGCCCATGCAGAACTGGAAGTGCAGCGGGGCCTTGAGAATTCCTTTCTTCAAATAGTAAGCGGCATTGGCGATCATGCCTGGATCGAAGGCCTCGATCTCCGGCTTTACCCCCCAGGTCTGGAGATTCCTGCCCAGCATCTCCAGGAAGGGAGGGGAATTCAGAAAAACACTGGTGTGCAGCCAGTTCATAGAGCCGCAGTCAAAGGAGGCCATCTCGGGTCGAAGCTCCTCCACGTGGGCCATACGCGCCTCGTCCGTCACCCCCAGGGCGCCAGAGGTGGTCATATTCAGTACAATATCACAGTTGGGGTGGTTGGCCCGGAGCAATTCCACAGTCTGACGGAATTTCTCCTTGTCCATGGAGCCGTTGCCCTGATCGTCCCGCATATGCATATGGGCGACGGCGGCGCCCGCCTGCCAGCAGGCGTAAATGTCCTCGGCGATCTCTGCGGGGGTCATGGGGACGTTGGGGTTGTCCTCTTTCCGGGGGTGGGCGCCAGTGGTGGCCACGGTAATGATAGTCTTTGTCATGGGGAGTTCCTCCTTTATAAAATCGGGGTTTGCGTTCTGCCTATTTGTTTTCGCAAAATTTGTGCCAATCCGTTTTTGGGGAAAGGATCGTGTTCTGAACCCTCCTGTGTTGCGGGGCGGAAACGATTTCCCATTCTTGCTGCCCATCTGTTGCGAGGCTGCAACAGATGGGCGTTTTTGCGCCTCTCTGCCGCCGGAGAACTTGGCACAGGTCTTGCTTATCGTTATTAGTTAGGCAGCCCACAATTTCATAACTATACAAAGAAGGAGAGCGAAACAAATGTGGAATGTTGTCATCGTCGCAGGGTGCCGCACCCCCATCGGCACGATTAACGGCCAGTTCAAAACGCTGACCGCTTTGGATCTGTCCATCCCCGTGATGCAGGGGCTGGTGGCGCGCTCCGGGATCGATCCCAATCTAATTGAGGATGTGATCTGGGGCTGCAACTACCAGCGCACCTACCTGGAGAACAACCTGGCCCGGGTGGCCGCCGTCAAGGCGGGATTGCCCGACACCGTGCCCGGCATCACCATCCACCGCAACTGCACCTCCTCCATGTCCTCCATTCAGATGGGCTTCTACCAGATCATGGCGGGAGAGGCCCTTGCGCAGGCTCATGCCTCCAAAACCCACGCCCGGTACTCCGAGGGCGTCAGCCCCGTTTCCTTTTTAAAGGCGGTACAGAAGCTGCTCTCGCTGGTGAAGCCCCGGGTGATGTGCATCATGAGGAAGCTGTCCAGGGAGGCCCTACGCAGACAGTAGCCGGGCGAATATTGAAAATGGCCCACAAGGAGCGAGCAGAGGAACAGAGCCTGTGCCTGGGCGCTGGGCGTATAGATGTAATAATCGGAACCGGGAGCGATAAGGGCTTCTGTGGACAGCATATGGACACCCTCCGCTGATATATGGTTGATTTTATTATATGGGGAAGGCCGCTTTCCGTCAAGGAGATGAAAGCAGTTTTCAAAATGACAGGGCAACTGGGGGAATTGAACATTCATCACCGGTGGTGCCCGCCAGGATGATGCTGGCTTTCGCCGTTCGGAATCGCCGGAGCTTTTTCAGCAGTTCTTCCCTCTCTTTGCCGGAATTTTGGAGCTCATCCTCCAGCAGTTCGCCCAGAGCGTTCAGATGCGGGCAGTAGAGCCACATTTATAGCATGATGGACGAAGGACGCAAAGATGTTTCGAGGATAACGGCGAAAAAATTCTGTGACGGCCTGGGCATTTCGTTGGAGGAATTTTTCCATTCCGAGCTGTTTCAAAACCTGGAGCAGGAAATACAATACAAAGGCAGGGCCAGAGAAACATGGCTTTCTCCGACTCTGCCTTTGCATAATACTGTTTCTTAACAGCTTCGCCGTGGGGCCACGGAACGCGGCCCCATAAAACGGTTTCACCGCTTTATGAAGAATTCGTATAAGCTCATCTTTTAATATCGTAGTTCATGTTCATCAAATTGCGGATGGACTCCACATCGTCGGTGATGTTGCCGTCGCCGTGGATGGTGTGCTTGATGACGCTGCTGGCCACGGCGAAGTTCACCATGTCCATGGCCTTGTACCCATTCATCATCGCGTAGATCAGGCCACTGGCAAAGGCGTCGCCGCCGCCCACCCGATCCAGGATATTGAAGGTGAACAGCTTGCTCTCAAAGGTGTGCCCCTGATACCACATATAAGCCATCAGGCTGTTCTCGCTGCCGCTGTGGGCGTAGCGCACGTGGCGGGCGATGCACTTCAGGTTGGGGTACCGCTCCACAAAGCGCTGGAACACCTCGTCCTGCTGCTCATAGCTGGGCTGGAGGGGCACGCCGTCCTTCCAATCTCCCTGGCTGTGGTCGGCCTCGTCCTTCCACAGGTGGTAGGGCTCGATCCCCAGCAGCACATCCACATAGGGCAGGCACTGGGTGCAGTAGTCCCGCGCCTCCTCCCAGGTCCAGAGCTTGCTTCGGAAATTGCCGTCAAAGCTGACAGCTAAGCCCTTTTCCCTGGCCTTTTTGAGGCAGTCCAGAATAAACTGTGCGCAGCTCTCCGACAAGGCGGGGGTGATGCCGCTGAGGTGGAGCCAGTCGAAGCCGTCCAGCAGGGCGTCCAGATCCACCTTGGAAAAGTCGTATTCGGTGATGGCGCTGTGGCGCCGGTCATAGGTGACCTTGCTGGGGCGGATACCGTAGCCGGTTTCCAGGTAGTAGGTGCCCAGGCGATGGGTGGGGGTCTCCTCCCGGGTGGACAGAATCACCGGCGTGCAGTGGACATCGTTGGAGCGAAGCATCCGAACGGCGCTCTTGCCCAGGGAGTTATTGGGGACAACGCTGAAAAACGTGCTGTCCACGCCCAAATTTGCCAGCGCCAGTGCGATGTTGGCCTCGCTGCCGCCATAGCTGGCCTCGAAGCTGTTGGCCACCCGGATTTTCCCGTAGTTCGGCGGCGTGAGGCGGAGCATGATCTCGCCGACGGTGATAAACTTTTGCCCGCCCTGTCCCCGAAGCAGAGGGTTAAAATGTTCCATCGCTGCCCCTCCCACGAGGTTTACCGCTGGATGCGGCCGGATCCGTCGCCGCCGGCCAGCTTCTCCACCTCGGCCACCGTCACCATGTTGTAGTCGCCCTCGATGGAGTGCTTCAGAGCAGACGCCGCCACGGCGAACTCCACCGCGCCCTGGGTGGTGTAGTTGTTCAGCAGGGCGTAGATCAGGCCGCCGCCGAAGCTGTCGCCGCCGCCCACCCGGTCGATGATGTGCAGCTCGTACT
>CAJTYK010000003.1 GCA_910584285.1 uncultured Oscillospiraceae bacterium | reverse complement strand
AGAGCACCGAGGAGATCATAGAGAAGATCGCCCGCTACAACGCCAAGGTGATGGACATCCATCGGGAGATCAGCGTTGTAGACAACCGCTGAGGGGCGGAAAGAAGAAAAACGGGGCCGGGACAGGCCCTGCCGGGCGCCGGACGCCCGGGCTTGGAGGTAGAACGCTGCAATGAATATTACATACATCATCGGCGTAGTGTTGGCCCTGGTGGTGTTCTTCCTGGGCTGTATCATGGGCATCAACATCGGCCCCAACGCCCCGGAGGGCGCAGATGTTATCACCGTTGATATCGGGCTGCTGTGGAACTTCTTCGACGCGGCCAGTATCTTCATCGTCATCGGCTGTACCATCGCCATCGTGGTGGCCAGCTTCCCGCCCAGCGCGCTGGCCTCTGTGCCCAAGCACTTCGGGGTGATCCTGAACTCGGGGAAGTTCAAGCCCTTGGACATCATCGACCAGCTGGTGGAGCTGGCCCAGACCGCCCGGAAAAACGGCCTGCTGGCCCTGGAGGGCAAGGCCAACGAGCAGGAGGACCCCTTCTTCAAGCAGGCCATTATGCTCATCGTGGACGCCAACGACCCGGACAAGGTGCGGGCCATCCTGGAGAACGACATCGAGTGTATGTCCGCCCGTCACGAGGACGCGGCGGGGATGTATGACAAGGCCTCCGCCGTGGCTCCGGCCTTCGGCATGGTGGGTACGCTGGTGGGCCTGATCAATATGCTGCGCAGCATGGACGTGACCAGCGGCGGCGGCGACCTGGGCAGCAGCATGGCCACCGCCCTGGTGACCACGCTGTACGGCTGTATCCTGGCCCACATGATCTTCGGCCCCATCGCCAACAACCTGCGCATCCGGGACGGCGAGGAGGTTCTGTGCAAGGAGATCATCGTGGAGGGCATCATGTCCATCCAGTCCGGCGAGAACCCCAAGGCCCTGCGGGAGAAGCTGCTGACCTACATCTCCCAGCGGGATCGGGACGCGGGGAGCGGCTCGTCCGGCGGTGGAGAGTAAGGCAGGAGACACAATCGCGGCATAAGGAGGGAAACTCAGTATGGCGAAAAGGAAAGGCGGAGGCGGAGGCGGCGCCAACTGGATGGATACCTATGGCGACATGGTAACGCTGCTGCTGTGCTTCTTCGTCCTTTTGTATTCCATGTCCACCATCAGCGAGGAGAAATTCAAGGCCATCGTGCAGAGCTTCAACCCCAACGCGGCCAGGAATCCCACTGAGATCATCCCCGGCGGGAACGAGGGCCCCAGCGCCGACGATCCGGCGGAGAATCCCTCGGAACAGCTGGAAATCGAGGAAATGATGGAGGATCTGCTGGCGGCCTTCCAGCAGTATGCCGGCCAGGAGGGGCTGGATGATGCCATCTCCGTGAACGCGGGCGGCGGCAGGATCTACGTGGAGCTAATGGACAAGGCCATGTTCTACGCCGACAAGGCAGATATGAAGCCCGGGGCCGAGGAGATTTTACAGGGCGTATGCAACATCCTGGATAAGTCCAAGGGGGCCATCGAGGTGATCCAGATCCAGGGGCACACCGCCCAGGGCAGTGATGTCCAGCCCAACGATGTGCCGTTTGACCGGCGGCTGGCCAGCGAGCGGGCCACCGAGGTGACCATCTTCATCCAGGAGCACAGCTCCATCCACCCCGCCCGGCTGGAGAGCGTGGGCATGGGCCAATGGCACCCCATCGGCAACAACCAGGGGGAGGAGGGCAAGGCCCCCAACCGCCGGGTGGAGCTGGTGATCAGCGCCAAGGAGATCGGCTCGGAGCTGAACCAGGAGCTGGCCAAGCTCACCGCGGAGACCGGCGGAGCCGGCCAGCAGCCCCAGGCCAGCCCCGCGCCCACTCAGAGTCCCACGTAACTAAAGGAAGAAACGCAGAAGATCAGGTGAGGTGATCCCATGCCCGAAGTACTGTCGCAAAGCCAAATCGACGCGCTGCTCAACTCCATGCGAAGCGGCGGCGACGAGGCCAAGGCGGAGGAGAAACAGCCGGAGAAAAAGTACCGGAAGTACGACTTCACCACCCCCCGGAAGTTCACCAAGGACCGAATCAAGATGCTCAACGGTATCTTTGAGAACTACACGAGGGTGATCAGCTCCCGGCTCAACGGCCAGCTGCGCACCACCTGCGAGATCGAGGTGGAGAGCATTGAGGAGCAGAAGTTCTTTGAATTTAATAACGCCCTCATGGAGGGGGACGTGCTGGCCATGGTGGACGTGACCATCCAGCCCAAGGAGACAGGCGGCGCGCCCATCCTCGCCCAGGATCCGGTGATGGTTTACCTGTCCACCCAGACCGCCCTGGGCATGATGGATCGGATGATGGGCAGCGAGGGAGAGATGAACCGGGAGATCCCCAGCGGCTACGCCTACACCGACCTGGAGCTCCAGCTCTATGAGCTGCTGCTGAAGGACATGATCGGGCTGATGGGCAACAGCTGGGAGAACTACGTGCCCATCACCTTCGAATACAACCGCACCGAGGTGAACCCCACCCTGGTTCAGCTGCTGAACCTGGACGAGACGGTGGTGCTGGTGGACATGAAGCTGGACTTCAGCGGGAATGAGGGACGGATGAGCGTAGTGCTCCCCGGCAGCGTGCTGACCAGCATCTTTGGCGAGGTCAACCGGGAGAGCATGGGCCGAAAGGTGGCCAGCGAGGACAACTCGGAGGAGATCTTCGACCGCCTGCGGGATTCCACCCTGGAGATCGTGGCAGAGCTGGGAGACACGCAGCTCTCCCTCAGCGACATCTACCACCTGAGCGTTGGCGACGTGCTGGATCTGGGGCGGCCCAAGGATTCGCCGGTGTTCCTGGAGATCGGGGGCTACCAGTGGTTCACGGGCCGCATGGGAACCCACAAGAAAAACATGGCCATCAAGATAGACGAGGTATGCTATTCGGCCGAACAAAGGAGCGAGTAAGCGATGGAGAAGGAAATCTTCAGCCCAATGGCGATAGACGCCTTGGGCGAAATGATGAATATCAGCCTGGGCTCCTCGGCCACCGCGGTATCGAATATGCTGGATCATCGGGTGGACATCACCACCCCCACGGTTTCAGTGGTGGAGGTGAAGGAGTTCTCCCTGGGCAACCTGGAGCCGGCCATTGGCGTGGAGATCAAGTACGTTGAGGGTCTGGAGGGCAGCAACATTATGCTGCTCAAGCGCAGCGATATCAAGGTCATCGTCGATATCCTCATGGGCATGGAGACCCCCGACGAGGAGTTTGAGCTCAACGAGCTGACCATCAGCTGTGTGTGCGAGGTCATGAACCAGATGATGGGCTCGGCGGCCACCGCCATGTCCGACTTCCTGGGCTTCCGGGTGGACATCTCCACCCCTCAGTCCTTCGAGCTGGACGACTTGGAGGAGTTCAAGCGGTCCCATATGCCTGCGGGTGCGGAGCAGGTGGTGGTGGTTCGCTTCTTCCTGAAGATTGAGGATGCACTGGAAAGCGAATTCATGAACGTCATGTCGGTGGATCTGGCCAAGGAGCTGCTGAAAAGCCTGGGGCTGGAGGACGAGGTGAGCCTGGGAGACAGCTCCGAGGGCGCGCCCGCCCCGGCGGCGGAGCCCGAGCTCAGCAACCGGCAGATGAGCCAGGAGGAGATCGAGGCCATGCTCCACGGCGGTGGGGCGGCGGCACCGGCGCCTGAGCCCGCCCCAGCCCCGGTGCCCTCCGGCGGTGGCGGTGATCAGAAGATGAGCCAGGAGGACATCGAGCGGATGCTGGCAGGCATGGGCGGCGGCGAACCGGCCCCCGCCCCCGCTCCGGAGCCCTCTGGCGGCGGGGATCACAAAATGAGCCAGGCGGAGATCGAGGCGATGCTGGCAGGCATGGGCGGTGGCGAACCCGCGCCCGCTCCGGCGCCCGCGCCCTCTGGCGGCGGCGACCGGAAAATGAGCCAGACGGAGATCGAAGCCATGCTGGCGGGCGGAGCGCCTGCTGCGCCGCCTTCCGCACCCGCCCCGGCGCCCGCGCCGCAACCCACGCCCACGCCGACGCCTCAGCAGCCTGTGGCTCCGGCGCCCGCCCCCGCGGTCCCGGCCGCCAGCGCGGCGGATTTCGGCGCGATGATGGCGGCCATGATGACGGCCATGACGGCGGCCATGGCCAATAACGCAGCCGCGGCCCAGCCCGCGCCCGCCCCCGCCCCCAAGAAGCCGGAGCCCAAGGTCATCGCCACCAAGTCGGTGCGCATGGAGGAGATGGACGCGGCGGAGCGGCTGGGCAAGGAGCAGGCACAGAACCTGGATCTGATCATGGAGGTTCCCCTCCAGGTGACGGTGGAGATCGGACGGGCCCGCAGGAAGGTGCAGGATATTCTGGAGTTCGCCAAGGGTTCGCTGGTGGTGCTGGATAAGCTGGCGGGCGACCAGGTGGATCTGTTCGTCAACGGCAAGTGCATCGCCAGGGGCGAGGTGGTGGTAATTGAGGACAATTTTGGCGTCCGAATCACCGAAATCGTTCAGGCCCCCGGCATTGAGGTACTCACCGGCAAATAAGGACGTCCCCGCCTCCATGGGAGGTACACAACATAAATTGGAAAAGGATGGATCATACCATGGCTAAGAAAATTCTGTTAGTGGACGACGCCGCTTTCATGCGCAAGATGATCAAGGACACCCTGGTGAAGAACGGCTATACCGAGGTGTTCGAGGCAGTGGACGGCGCGGACGCGGTGGAGAAGTTCAGCGAGATCGGCCCCGACCTGGTGGTGATGGACATCACCATGCCCAACATGGACGGCCTGGAGGCCCTGAAGGCCATCCGCGCCAAGGACGGCAGCGCCAAT
Source organism: uncultured Oscillospiraceae bacterium (assembly GCA_910584285.1). Classification (GTDB taxonomy): domain Bacteria; phylum Bacillota; class Clostridia; order Oscillospirales; family Oscillospiraceae; genus Enterenecus. Next base: position 118,016 of record CAJTYK010000003.1, on the reverse strand, counting down.
GTCGTCATGTGCTCCGCTATGGGCCAGGAGTCCATGGTCATGGACGCCGTGCGCTCCGGCGCCAAGGACTTCATCGTCAAGCCCTTCAAGCCTGACCGCGTGCTGAAAACCGTCACCTCCATTCTGGGCGCGCCCTGATGGAGGATTTCCCCGGCGTTTGCCCCCGCATGGCCCTGTCCGCTCTGGACGGGCTGAGCAGCCTGTTCAGCCTGATCTGGCTGCTGATCTGTGTGGTGGTGGTTGTCGTGCTGGCCTACCTGTTCACCCGCTTCCTGGCGGGGCGGGGGGGCGGCATGGGGGGCCTGTCCGGCGGTGGCGAGGGCTTCAAGGTGCTGCGCCGCCTGCCCCTGGGGCGAGAGCAAAGCGCGGCCCTGGTGAAGGCGGGAGAGCGGTATTTCCTGCTGGGGGTGGCCCCCTCGGGGATCACCCTGCTGGCGGAGCTCACCGCGGAGGAGGCGGAGGCCATGACTGCGCCCCCTCCGGGCAGCGAGCCGCCCCCCAGCTTCCGGGAGGCGCTCCGCACCGTACTCAAGCAAAAGAAACCGAGGTGAGGAGCCCGTGCCGACGGACGGCCTGATCAATATCAACGGCGACACCGTACAGAGCCTGGAGATCATCGCCCTGACCACGCTGATCGCCCTGATGCCCTCCCTGTTGGTGATGATGACCTCCTTCACCCGGTACATCATCTCCCTGTCCTTCCTGCGCACCGCCATGGGCACCCAGCAGACCCCGCCCAACGTGGTGCTGGTGGGCATCGCCCTGTTCCTGACCCTGATCACCATGAACCCCACCCTGACCCAGATCCAGACCGAGGCCTGGGAGCCCTACACCAACGAGGAGATCGGGGCGGAGGAATTTGTGGATCGGGCGGCCCTGCCGCTAAAGCAGTTCATGCTGGACAACACCCGGTGGGAAACCCTGGAGATGTACTGTGAGCTGGCCCATGCCGACGTGCCGGAGACCCGGGCCCAGGCGGAGGCGGAGACGCCCCTGCGGCTCATCGTCCCCGCCTTCATGACCCAGGAGCTCCAGCGGGCCTTCTTCAATGGCTTCCTGCTGTACATCCCCTTCCTGCTCATCGACGTGATCGTGGCCTCCACGCTGATGTCCATGGGCATGATCATGCTGCCTCCGGCCATGATCTCCACCCCCTTCAAGCTGCTGCTGTTTATTTCCGTCAACGGCTGGGATCTCATGTTCACCAGCCTTGTCCGGGGGGTCAACTGAGGTAACCCGGAAAGGAGACGCCATGGATACCACACAGGCAATGGATCTGATGCGGGACGCGGTGGGCATTGCCATCAAGCTGGCCGGCCCGCTGCTGGTGCTGAGTATGGTGGTGGGCGTGGTGGTGGCCATCTTCCAGGCGGTCACCCAGATCCACGAGCAGTCCATCGGCTTCGCGCTGAAGCTCATCGTGGTGATCGGCGTGCTGCTGCTGGCGGGGGGTTGGATGCTGGACACCCTGAAGGATTACACCTATGAGATCTTCCAGCTGGTGGCCAGTTAGGGGAGGGCCTGAGCCATGATTGACTGGCAGGAGCTGACTCTGTTCCTCTACATCACCGCCCGGGTGAGCGGCTTTGTCCTGTTCAACCCCCTGCTGGGGCGCACCAATATCCCCGCCGCCTTCCGGGGGGGCATGGTGCTGGTGCTGTCCTGGTTCGTCATGGGGGTGAGCACCCAGCAGGTGGACGTGCCGGGCAGCATTCCGGAGCTGGGGCTGCGGCTGCTGCTGGAGCTGGGGCTGGGCTTCCTGTTGGGGATGGCGGTGAATTTCTTCTTCTACATTCCCCAGCTGGCGGGCTCCATGATCGACACCCAGATGGGCATGACCATGAACCAGATGTACGACCCGGGCACCTCCTCCAATCTGTCGGAGACCGGGCAGATCCTCAACGTACTGATGACCCTGCTGTTCTTCGCGGCGGGGGGGCACCTCACCCTGCTGCGGATTTTCCTCACCTCGGAGGAGCTCGTCCCCCTGGGGGCGGCGGCCCTCCGGCAGCCCGTCCTCAACTACCTGCTGGAGCTGTTTATTGAGTGCACGCTGCTGGGGGTGAAGCTGTGTATGCCCATTCTGGCGGCGGAGCTCATCGCCCAGGTGGGCATGGGGGTGCTGATGAAGGTGATCCCCCAGATCAACGTGTTCGCCATCAACATTGAGCTGAAGGTGATCGTGGGGCTGGCCCTGCTGTTCATCCTGACCATCCCCTTCAGTGAGTTTCTGATCGACGCGGAGCGCACCATGCTGGACAGCCTCCACGAGATCCTCGTCCTGAGCGGCGGCTGAGCCGCAACCGGGCGTTTCACCTAATCCTCTCCTCCCCAGGCGGCCCCGCAGGGATGGGGAGCCAGCGGCGGCAAGGGGGGATGGACGTTGGCCGAAGGAAATAAAACCGAAAAAGCGACACCAAAAAAGCGACGGGACGAACGAAAAAAGGGCAACGTCTTTATGAGCAAGGACGCGGTGGCGGTGGCCAGCCTGCTGGGCACCTTCGCCATCCTCTGGGTGCTGGTGGGCGCCTTCGCGGAGGAGACGGCCAAGCTCCTGTTCCTGTGCCTGGATACCATGGGTGGCGACGTGCAGGAGGTAGGCGCTCTGTCCGGCGAGCTGGCCGTCCAGGGACTGCTGGCCATGGGTAAGACCGTGGGTCCGGTGATGGGGGTGGCTATTTTGTCCGCGGTGGCGGCCACCTTCGCCCAGACCAGATTCCTGGTGAGCGGCGAGTCCATCAAGCCGAAATTCAACCGCATCAGCCCTTTACAGGGGATCAAGCGGCTGTTTTCCCTGAAAAGCGTCATTGAGACGCTGAAAAATCTGATCAAGATCGTCATACTCCTGAGCATCATCTACCTGAGCATCCAGGAGATGTTCCTGGAGAGCTCCAACTACCTGTACACCGACCTGTCGGCCGCGGTGGCCCATCTGGTGGAGGTGGCTGAGGCCATGGTGCTGCGGATCGCCATCGCCTTTGTGGCGGTGGCCGCCATGGACTTCTTCTACCAGTGGTGGGACTACGAGCGGCAGATGAAGATGACGAAGCAGGAGGTCAAAGAGGAATACAAACAGATGGAAGGCGACCCCCAGGTGAAGGGGAAGATCAAGGAGATCCAGCGCCGCCGGGCCCAGCAGCGGATGATGCAGCAGGTGCCCGGGGCGGATGTGGTTGTCCGAAACCCCACCCACTTCGCCGTGGCCCTCCGGTACAGGCCGGAGGAGGACGACGCCCCCATCGTCATGGCCAAGGGGCAGGACAATGTGGCCGCCCGCATCGTGGAGATCGCGGAGCAGCACCACATCGCCTGCATTGAGAATGTGCCCCTGGCCCGGGCGCTGTACGCCCAGACGGAGGTGAACCAGTTCATTCCGCCCGACCTGTATGAGGCGGTGGCGGAGGTGCTGGTGTACATCTTCAAGCTGAACGGGAAGAACAAGATTGTGAAGTGACGGAGGAAGCCAAATCACCCAGGAGGTAACCTATGCTGAAGCGCATCCTAAACAATAGCATAGCTCTGTTCGTGGTGGTTGTGGTGATGTTCCTGTTTATCCCCCTCAACCCCATGATCCTGGACATCCTGCTGGTGGTGAACATCGGATTGTCCATCATGATCCTGATGATCACCATGAACATCTCGGAGGCGCTGGACTTCTCCATCTTCCCCTCCCTGCTGCTGATCACCACCCTGTTCCGGCTGGGCATGAACGTGTCCTCCACCCGAATGATCCTCACCACCGGCTACCCCGGCGAGGTCATCGAGCGGTTTGGACAGCTGGTGACCGGCGGCGACATCGTGGTGGGCTTTGTGATTTTCTTCATCATCGTGCTGGTGCAGCTCATCGTCATTACCAAGGGCGCGGAGCGCGTGTCCGAGGTGGCCGCCCGGTTCACCCTGGACGCCATGCCCGGCAAGCAGATGGCCATCGACGCCGACCTGTCCTCCGGCCTCATCGACGAGCAACAGGCCCGGGTCCGCCGTGAGAAGATCCAGAAGGAGGCCGACTTCTACGGCGCCATGGACGGCGCCACCAAGATCGTCAAGGGCGACTCCACCATGTCCATCGTGATCACGGTGATCAACCTCATCGGCGGACTGCTGATCGGGATGCTGAGCCGGGGGATGGAGCCCATGGAGGCCCTGAATTCCATCTGCATTCTCACCATCGGCGACGGCCTGGTGTCCCAGATCCCGTCCCTGATGATCTCCACCGCTACCGGCATGATCGTCACCCGGTCGGTGTCTGATGGCAGCCTGAACACCGACGTGCTGGGCCAGTTCAAGGCCCAGCCCCGGGCCATTATGACCACCGGCGTGGTGCTGCTGATTCTGGCCATCATCCCCAACACGCCCACCCTCCCCTTGGCGGTAGGTGGTGCGGCGTTGCTGGCGGGCGGGTTCCTACTCATCCGCCAGATGAATGCCCAGCAAAAGGCGGAGACCGCCGCTGCCCAGGCCCCCGAGGAGGCCCCAGAGCTGGCCGCCCCCAGCGAAACGGACTACTACCGGGACATCAACAATGTGTACACCCTGCTGACCGTGGAGCCGGTGGAGATGGAGTTCGGCTACAGCCTCATCCCCATGGTGGACGAGGCCCACGGCGGCAAGCTCATCAGCCGCATCACCATCTTCCGGCGGCAGTACGCCCAGGATATGGGCTTCGTCATCCCCTCCATCCGCCTCCACGACTCCTCCGCCCTGGGCACCAACCAGTACGCCATCCGCATCAAGGGCGAGGTGGTGGCGGAGGGCGAGATTCTGGTGGACTACTACTTAGCACTGGAGCCGCCCAACCCCCTGGGGGAGATCGACGGCATCGAGACCATCGAGCCCGCCTACGGCATCCCCTCCCGGTGGATTCTGCCGGAGAACAAGGAGATGGCGGAGATCTACGGCTACAACGTCATCGACCCCCTGTCCGTCATGCTGACCCACCTGGCGGAGACGGTGAAGAAGCACGCCTACGAGCTGCTCAACCGGGCGGAGACCATCCGGCTGGTGGACAATTTGAAGCAGACCTCCCCCGAGCTGGTGGAGGAGGCGGTGCCGGGGATCATCCCCTATGCCAAGCTGGAAAAGTTGCTGCGCAACCTCCTCCAGGAGGGGGTGCCCATCAAGGATCTGTCCACCATCGTGGAGACCGCCGCCGATTCCTTCTCCCAGGGCAGGGATTTGGACATGACCACCGAGCAGGTGCGCGGCGCCCTGGCCCGCACCATCACCAGAAGGTTCTGCGAGGACGGCCAGCTCCGGGTCATCACCCTGGACGCCGAGGTGGAGAAGAAGATCATCTCCTCCCTCACCCGGAACGAGCAGGGCGTGTATCTGGCTATGGGCCCGGAGCTCATGCAGTCCATCATCGCCCAGCTGGCGGAGCATCTGAAGAAGTTCGGGGATCTGTCCCAGACCCCCGTGATCCTGGTGAGCCAGGTGATCCGGGGCTACTTCAGCAAGATGATCACCCAGTTCTACCCCAACGTCTATGTGCTCTCCTTCAATGAGATCACCAACAGCGTGCAGATCCAGGCCCTGGGCAACATCACCATGGACGCGCCCGCCATGGCGCAGCGAAGGGCGGTGGCCACATGAGCACGGGGCTGGCTGAGCGCAGCTACACCGAGGCCGAGATTGAGGCCATGGCCACCCCGGATCTGCTGGCGCTCTACAAGCGGACGGGGGACGAGGCGCTGAAATGGCCGCTGGTGCTGCGGTACGAGGGGCTGATCAAAAGCGCGGCCCTCCAGATCCGGGGGGTGTACAGCAGCTTCGCCCAGGTGGACGACATCGTCAGCGAGGGCATTCTAACCCTCCTCAATTCCATCGACAAATTTGACCCGGACAAGGGCATCAAATTTGAGACCTATGTGGCCAAGCGTATCCGGGGAATGGTCATCGACCTGGCCCGGAAGCAGGACTGGTTGCCCCGGAACATCCGGCAGCGGGCCAAGGAGATCGACGCCGCGGTGTCCCACCTGGCCAACGAGCTGGGCCGGTTCCCCACCGATCAGGAGGTGGCCGGGCACTTGGGCATCGCCACCGACAAGTACCAGAAGGAGGCAGCCCGGGTTGCCCTGTCCAACACCCTGTCCCTGGACGCGCTGATGGACGCCCGGGATCTGGAGGGCTACCACTTCGAGCTGTCCGACCAGGATCCCAAGCTCCAGCCCGAGACGGTGCTGGAGGATCGGGAGCTCCAGGAGACGCTGGCGGCGGGCATATCCGCCCTCCAGGAGAACGAGCAGATCGTGTTGTCCCTCTACTATGAGAAGAACCTCCACATGAAGGAGATCGCCCAGGTAATGGGGGTGAGCGAGCCCCGCATCTCCCAGATCCACTCCCGGGCCATTCAGAAGCTGCGGGAGCACATGGGCGCATACATGAACAGCGGGAGTCCCGCCAAAACCTCTAAAAAGCGGAAGAAGGCATGAGAGTATGTTCAAAGGCTTCTACAACCTGACCTCCGGCATGGTGACCCAGCAGCAGCACCTGAACGTGGTGGGCAACAACCTGGTGAACGTATCCACCGCGGGCTTTAAGGGGAGCAGGTATACCGCAACCACCTTTGACGACGTGATGTACGCCCGGGTGGGGAACACGGAGAAGATCTACACTGAGATCGGCCGGCAGAGCTATATCCGGGCCAACAGCGAGATCTACGTGGATTACTCCCAGGGCGTCCCTGAGCCCACCAACATCCCCCTGGATTTCGCCATCGTTGGGGACGGCTTCTTCGCCGTCCAGCAGGAGGGCGGGGATATCGTCTACACCCGGGGGGGCAGCTTCTCCCTGGATGACGAGGGCTATCTGTGCTTCCCCGGGGCGGGCCGGGTGCTGGACGTGAACGGCCAGCCCATCCTGCTGGAGACGGACAAGATCACGGCGGACGAGCAGGGCGTCATCACCACCAACAACGGCGGAAACTACTTGGGCCAAGTGGGGGTGTACGTTTTCCCGGACAACGGGGCGCTGGAGCACCTGGGGGAGGGCTTTTTCACCGGCCAGGGGGCCCAGGTCGCGGACAACCCGAATCTTCTGTGGAAGTACGTGGAGCGCTCCAATGTGGAGCTGATCAAGCAGATGACCGACATGATCACCTGCCAGCGTGCCCTCCAGAGCTGCGCGTCGGTGACCAAGATGTACGACGAGGTGATGGGCCACGCCGCCAGCGACATCGGACGGATGTAAGGAGGTAACAGGAGATGAACCAATCCTTTTATATCGGCGCGGTGGGCGCTCAGCATCAGCTGTATCACCTGAACGTCCACGGGGACAACATCGCCAACGTGAACACCTACGGCTTCAAGGCCGATCGCGCCTATTTTAGCGCCCTGCTCTACCAGAACCACCGGGGCGCGCTGAACGGCGAGGCGAACACGGAGCTGCCCATAGGCGTGGGCACCCGGATGCTCATGACCTCCACCGACTACTCCCAGGGCGGCCCGGCGGATACCGGCCGCAAGCTGGACTACTACATCGAGGGGGAGGGCTTCTTCGGGGTGGTAGATCTGGCCACCGGGGACGTGACCTTCACTCGGAACGGTGCGTTTACCAAGTCCGAGATGGAGCGCCCCACCGGCGAGGTGGATGAAGCGGGCCAGCCCATCATGGAGACGGTGTGGTGCCTGGGCGACGGAACGGGCCGCTTCGTCCTCAGCCGGGAGGGGGGGCTGATCCAGTTTACGGACATGGACGAGGAGCTGCCCATCGGCATCTTCGACTTTGCCAACTACGACGGCAAGACCCGGCTGGACGAGACCGGATTTGTCCCCATCGACAAGAACGGCAACCTGTGGTACGGCACGGGCAAGCTGGTGCAGGGCTACCTGGAGCGCTCCAACGCGGATTTGGCGGACGAGCTCACCAAGGTGATCGAGGCCCAGAGGGCGTACGGCGCAGCGCTGAAGATGGTGACCACCTCCGACGAGATTGAGAGCACCATCAACAACCTGCGCAATTAACGGGAGGGATAACAGGGCATGGCAATTAAGAATTATGACGAGCTGACCTCCATGGAGCTGGACACCCTGCGGGAGATCGGCAGCATGGGCACCGGCAACGCCGCCACGGCACTGTCCCAGATGCTGGGGCGAGAGGTGCGCATCACGCTGCCCGAGGTGCGGATCATGGGCTACAACGAGGCCATCGAGTGGATCGGCGGCCCGGAGGAGATCACCGCCGGCGTGCTGGTAAAGATGGGCGGGCAGATCAACGGCATCATGCTGTCCGTCCAGCAGATCGACTTTGTGAACCTGGTGCTGGAGAGCATGCTGAAGGAGACCATCCAGGACTACAGCGAGCTGGCGGAGCTGGAGAACTCCGCCCTGGTAGAGGTGGGCAACATCATGATCTCCACCTTCATCAACGCCCTGAGCGGCCTGGCCGGAGTGGACGTGACCCTGACGGTGCCCGCCTTTACGGTGGATATGCAGGGGGCCATTCTGACGGTGCCCATGGCGGAGTATGGGGGGCAGTCCGATTATATCATGACCATAGGGGGCAATTTCGTGTGCGACAACAAGCAGGTGCCCTGCCGCCTGCTGATGTCGCCAGACCTGCGGTCGCTGAATGGATTGTTGAGGAAGCTGGGCGTAAGCGATGAGTGATAAGCTGATCATCGGAATTGCGGACATGAATATGGCCAAGGGCGAGGGAATGCTGGTGACCTACGCGCTGGGATCCTGTATCGGGATCTGCCTGCACGACCCGGTTTTGAAGCTGGGAGCCCTGGTACATATTATGCTGCCGGTGAACATGGAGGCCGGACGGAAAACGCCCATGAAGTATGCCGACACGGGCATCCGGGAGACCCTGCGCCTTATGGAGTCCAAGGGGGCCAGCCGGAACCGGATCACGGCTAAAATCGCGGGCGGGGCCAAGATGTTCGAGGTGGGCAGCAGTTCCCTGGGAAACATCGGCCAGAGAAATATTGAGAGCGTCCATATGAACCTGAAGAAGGAGGGCATCCGCCTGCTGAAGGAGGACGTGGGCGGTTCGGTGGCCCGTACCCTGCTTTTCGATGTGAACAGCGGCCTGGGCTGCGTGCGCAGCTACGGACGGCCGGAGCTGATCATATGACCACCACGCGCAAGATGAAAGGGAGTGCTTGGAAATGATGGAAGACCAGAAGCAGGGGATCCTGCTGGAGTCCGGAACCAACGAGATTGAAGTGATGAAGTTCACCATCGGCGGCAATCTGTTCGGGATCAACGTGGCCAAGGTGCTGGAGATCATGATCTCCGCGCCGGTGAAGTCCATGCCCCACGCCCACGCCGCGGTGGAGGGGATTTTCAAGCCCCGGGACAAGGTGATCACCGTGGTGGATCTGCCCACCTATCTGGGGATGGAGAGCCCCAAGAATGAGAAGGACATCTTCATCATCACCAATTTCAACAAGATGTGCATTGCCTTCCGGGTTCACACCGTGGATCGGATCAGCCGCATTTCCTGGACCGACATCCAGAAGCCGGACAAGACCGTGTCCGGCGGCACAGAGGGCGTGGCCACCGGCATTGCCCAGTGCGACGGCGAGCTGGTGACCATCCTGGACTTCGAGCGGATCGTGGCGGAGATCGCCCCGGAGACCTCCATCCAGATCGCCGAGGTGGAGCGCCTGGGCCCCCGGGACAGGAACGACCGGCCCATCTGGGTGGCGGAGGACTCGGTACTGTTGAGCAAAATGATCGCCGACTCCCTGCGCAAGGCCAACTATGTCAACCTGCATATGTACCCCAACGGCCTGGAGCTGTGGGAGGCGCTGACCGCCCTGCCCACCGACGGCCCGCTGGAGCGGGACGTGGCCCTGATCATCACCGACATTGAGATGCCCCAGATGGACGGGCACCGGCTGACCAAGCTGGTGAAGGATCACGCCCGGTTCAAGCAGGTTCCCCTGATCATCTTCTCCTCCCTGATCAGCGAGGAGATGCGCACCAAGGGCCGGGAGCTGGGGGCGGACGAGCAGCTCACCAAGCCGGAGATCGGGCATCTGGTAGACGTGATGGACCATCTGCTGGAGCGGTTTGACCGGCAGCACGCCAAAGCATAATTAGGAGGCAGCAACGTTATGAGCGGCAAATACATTGTGCGGCAGCCCATTAAGGACGCCGCTGGGAATACCATTGGGAACGAGATCCTGTACCACGGCGCCAACCAGGCATTCAGCAGCGACAGCTCTACCTCCAGCGCAGAATTTGCCGCGGCCAACACCATTTACAGCTTTCTGACCCAGAACAGCCCCAAGGTGCTGAAGGGCACCCTGAATTTCATGACCTTCACCACCATGCTGCTGATGAAGAAGACCCCTCGGCTGTTTGACAAGGGTGACCTGGTGATCCAGATCGACGACGCGGTGATCATCCACCCCCTGTCCATGCATCTGGTGCAGCAGTTCGCCCGGGAGGGCTACCGCATCGCGGTGAACGAGTTCCAATTCACCCCCCGCTACCTCTCCCTGCTGGACGACATCCACTTCATCAAGATCAACGCCCAGCACGCCAGCGAGGTCACCATCCGCAACACCGTGGAGATTGCCCACAGCATGAACATCAAGTGCATCGTCACCCACATCGATGACGAGAAGCTGTACCAGCGGGCGGTGGCCCTGGGGGCGGACGGGCTGGAGGGCCCCTATGTGGCGGCCAAGATGACCACCCAGGCCCACAGCAGCGCCTACATCCAGAGCAACTTCTTCCGCCTCATGGTGGCGGTGACCAGGGACGAGCCCAACGTGGAGGAGATCGAGCAGATGATCGCCGCCGACGCCAGCCTGTCCTACGGTCTGCTGAAAATGGTGAACTCCGCCTATTTTGCCCTGCGGCACCGGGCCACCACCATCACCCAGGCCATCATGACCCTGGGCCTGGGGCAGCTGAAGCAGTGGATCTACCTGCTCAGCGCCAGCAACGCAGAGAACGAGATCGAGCCCGGCTCGGAGGAGTTCCTGAAGCGCTCCTTTATGCGGGCCAACTTCTGTAGTGAGCTGATCGGCTACGCCAAGAATATGCCCATCTCTAAGGCGGAGGCCTATCTGCTGGGGATGTTCTCCACTCTGAACTACCTCATCGACGCCCCCATGGAGGAACTGCTCTCGGAGGTGCCGGTGGCGGACGAGGTGAAGGCGGCACTGCTGCGCCACGAGGGACGGTGCGGCAAGCTGTACGACCTGGTGCTGAGCTATGAGGCGGCGGACTGGGAGAAGATCACCGTTCTGGCGGAGGAGCTGGGTATCCCCGACAACATGATGACCAGCGTGTACTTCATCTGCATGGAAAACGTGAACACCCTCTGGGAGCAGCTCACCCATCCCTACCAGCGGGAGGGCGGGGCAGATCCGGAGCCCGAGCCGGAGCAGCCCAGAAAGCCCATGACGGTCGCCGAGATGGAGGCCACGCTGGAGGCGCAGGAAAACCAGTAACTGAAAAAAACTCCGGCAGGCGCAGCCTGCCGGAGTTTTTGAGTTGGAGTGGCTCAGCGGCCATGGTGGGGCCGCTCCATGACCACCTTGCAGGCCTGGAGCAGCTGGGCGGTGACGTCGCTGGTGAACTTGCCCTCGTAGACGGTGAGCCGGGGGATCAGATCCCCCTTCTCAATCACCACGTACTTGGAGGGCAGATGGTTCAGGGTATAGGCCTTTACGTCCGCCAGGCACCGTTCGCACTGACACAGACCGAACATCTGGATATACTTGGGGGCTTTTTCCTCCACCAGCACCTGCATCACGTTGATGTAGCCGGGATTCTCCGGCACCAGAGGCTCCTTAAAATGGGATCCCTCGGGGATGGGGGCGGGCTCCGCTGCCCGGACGGGCTCCGGCTCCGGCTGGGGTGCGGGCTGCTGCTGGACGGGCTCCGGTTCCGGGACGGGTTCCGGCTGGGGCGCGGCGGGCTGCTGAAGGCCCAGCTCGTCCTCCAGGGCGTCCTCCAGGGCGTTGCGGATCTGAACGGAGACGGCGGCGTCCGGCGCCATGGAGGTGACGATGGGCGGCACGGGGGCCGCGGGAGCGGCCGGGGCGGGGGTCTCCTCCCCGGCGGCGGGGGCGGCGGGATCGGGCTTCTTGCTCAGCAGGTTCATCACCCGCGCGGTCTTGCTGGTTTTGTTGTCCTTGGCCATAATAGCAGATTCTCCTTACAAAAATTTCCGATGGGGTGGCTGGTTCAGCTGTTGAACAGCTGGGAGATATACCTCAGCCTGGATTTGGGCTTGGGCCTGGGGAAGCGATCCCCGGCCACCGCGTCGATGATGTCCTGGAAGTCCTGGGCGGGGCGGGAGTCGGGCTGGTAGGTCAGCACGGTCTGGCCGTGGGCGGGGGCCATGGCCACGCCCACCCCCCGGTGGATCTTGGCCTCGAACACCTTGCTGCCCAGCTGCTCCGCCACCTCCTGGGCCAGCTCCAGGATATCCTTGGACAGGGTGAGGCGGCCGTTGAACTTGTTGATCAGGATGCCCAGCACCTTCAGGTGGGGATTGAAGGTGGCCCGCACCGTCTCGATAGTCTCCTGGAGCTGGGTGATGCCCACCAGGCTGAGCACCTCCGCCTCCATGGGCACAATGAGGCCATCGGAGGCCACATAGGCGTTGACGGTGAGAATATTCAGGGCGGGGGGCGTATCAATGACGATGAAGTCATACCGATCCCGCAGGCCGGCCAACTGCTCGTCCAGCATGAACTCCCGGCGGGGGGCGGTGAAGCCCACCTCTGCGGCGGACAGCATGATGTCCGAGGGCAGCACGTCGCCGTATTCGGTGGACTGGATGGCGGCCTCAATGGGACAGGTTCCCTGAAGCACGTCGTAAACGGTGCTGCCCGAGCCGATGTCAAGGCCCAGGTTGAAGCCCAGATTGCCCTGGGGATCCAGATCGATACCCAGAACCCTGGCGCCCCGCTGATGCAGGCCGCAGATCAGCGAGGAGGCGGTGGTAGTCTTGCCCACGCCGCCCTTTTGATTGGTAACGGTGATAATTTGCGTCAAGGATGGTTCCCTCCCTATTAGCGGAATACAAAAACTTGGGGAAAAGCCTTAAGTTTACTATACTACAGGTCGATAAAAAAGAACAGAGGTAGAACAAAAAAACTCTGAAAATTTTTTTAAAAATATCCCCCGGATATGCTTCGGACAGGTTCACTGTCTCTGGAGTTTGCAGAAAGGAGCGGTTTCAGCATGGCATCCATTACCAGTTTGAGCAACAGCAGTTACAACATGAACAGTATCTATGGCAACCGCAACGTCCTGTCCGGTCTGGCCAGCGGTATGGACACCGAGTCCATGATCGAGAACGCCGTGTCCGGCATCAAGCTGAAGATCCAGAACCTGGTGAAGAAGCGCACCAAGGTGGAGTGGCAGCAGGAGGCGTACCGCAGCATCATCGACAAGGCGGTGAACTTCAACACCAAGTATACCTCCTACTCCTCCAAGACCAACCTGCTCAGCGCCAGCTTCTTCAACAACGCGGTGACCACCGCCGTCAACGGCACCTACAAGGACAAGATCAGCGCCAGCGGCAAGACCTCCAGCGACATCAAGATCAACGCCGTGAAGCAGATGGCCAAGGCCGCCACCTACACCGTGTCCGGTCTGGGCGGCAAGTTCAACGGCGAGGTCAACGGCATTGAGGCCGCCAAGGGGCTGGATCTGGGCGCGGCCATGAGCGTCAGCAACATCTCCGGCGCCATGTCCATCCAGTACGGCTCCGGCACCCAGGGTGCCTCCTTCGACATCAGCTTCGACGAGCTGGAGGATCTGCCCAAGAGCGGCCAGGAGCTGGCGGATATGATCAACCAGAAGCTGGCTGATGTGACCTACAGCTACACCGATAAGGGCTTCCAGGAGACCACCACCGCCGACAAGGCCGTTCAGGCGGTGTATGAGGACGGCAAAATCTCCTTCAAGGATATGCTGGGTAAGGGGAATAAGGTCACCGTGGGCAGCGTGTCCGACAATATGAAAAGCACCCTGGGCGTTAGCGCCGGGGACACCACCATCAGCACCACCTATGACACCGATTGGGTAAACGAGGATATGACCACCAGCGAGTACCTGGAGGGGAAGGAGCTGGGCGTCACCTTCAACGGCACCACCAAGAAGATCAGCATGGACGAGGTGCTGAAAAACGCCGCTAAGGACGCCAATGGCAATGTTACCAACGATGGGTTTGTGGAGTCGCTGAATACGCAGTTGGAAAAGGCGTTCGGCGCGGGCAAGATTGAAGTGAAGCAGGAGCCGGTGGATCCGATGAAGCAGGACGGCCCCATCCGGCTGTCCCTCACCCCCACCGGGAAAGACGGCGGCAACACCCTGGCCCTGGGCGGCACCGCCATGAAGGCCCTGGGCTTCACCGAGGACAACACCAACTATGTCAACACCGGCAAGAAGCTGTCCGAGCTGATGGGGGAGGACTTCTTTGACAAGGCGGAGAAGGTGAAGGCGGAGGGCGACGTCAAGACCAGCTCCGACGGCAAGTATTCCGTGGACAGCAAGGGCAACCGGGTGGCCAAGGCTGACGACGACAAATATTACCGGGTGAACAGCGACGGCGAGTTCCTGTATAATTTCACCATCAACGACGCCAACATCAACGTCACCAAGGACACCACCCTGGAGAGCCTGATGAACTCCATCAACTCCAGCGCCGAGGCGGGGGTGAAGGTGAGCTACTCCAAGCTGACCAACGAGTTCAAGTTCACCGCCACCGAGACCGGGGCCAACGGCAAGATCGAGTTCGGCGGGATGGCCAAGGAGCTGTTTGATTCGGCCCCTTCTGTGAAAAAAGACACCCTGATCCGCGACATTTTGGGGAGCGACTACGCCAGCGCCAACTATGGCGACGGAAAGTTCGAGATCAAGATCGGCGACGATTCCTTCAAGGTGGCGGCCTGGAAGGGCGAGGCGGACAAGGGCACCGGCACCACCTTCCAGATGCTGGCGGATCGTCTGAACACGGCGATGAAGGACAAGGGCTACACCGCGTCCTATGACGAGAAGACCAACGCCCTGAAGGTCACCGACAAGGACGGCAACCGGGTGGAGTTTGACTATGGCGAGGGCATTGCCCAAGATTTGTTTGGCAAGATCGAGAAGCAGTACACCGAAGGCCAGGACGCCATCATGGACGTGACCATCAACGGCAAGCAGTTTAAGAACCTGACCCGCAGCTCCAACAGCTTCGACATCGACGGCCTCACCGTCAATGTGAAGGGCACCTTCAACGTGGATGGGAAGAACGCCCCCGACAAGGACGGCAACGCTTACGAGGCCATCACCTTCAACACCACCACCGATTCCGACAAGATCGTGGAGACCATCCGGCAGTTCGTGGACGACTACAACGAGATGGCCACCGAGATCAAGAACCAGTACTCCACCCTGCCCGCCCAGAACTCCAACGGCGCCAAGTATGAGCCCCTCACCGCCGAGGAGGAGGAGAAATACTCCGAGAGCGAGCTGAAGGCCTACAACGAGAAGGCCAAGCAGGGTATCCTGTTCGGGAACACCGATCTGTCCAGTATGTACAGCAAGCTGCTGTCCGCCATCGCCCCGGGCGGCACCGACGGCCAGACCCTCCGGGAGATCGGCATCGGCACCAGCTACAGCAACGGCATGACCACCCTGTCCCTGGACGAGGATAAGCTGCGCGCTGCCCTGGAGAGCGACCCGGACAAGGTGAAGAACGCCTTCACCAAGTCCAAGGAGGGCGGCTCCGCCAGCGACGGGCTGATGACCCGGATGCAGAACACGCTGAACACCTACGTCAAGACCACCGGCGAGCCCAAGGGCGTGCTGATCCAGCGGGCTGGCTCCATGAAAGCCTACACCTCGCTGAACAACAACAGCCTCAAGAGCCAGATCGACAACATCGACAACCAGATCGACCGCTGGCAGACCAAGATGGCCAGCCAGATCGACCGGTACACCACCCAGTTCAGCCGCCTGGAGCAGCTCATTGCCGAAATGAACTCTCAGAGCTCCGCCTTTATGGGCCTGATGGGCGGTTCCAGCGGCTACTAAATCACAGACCAAGAAGGAGTCAAGCATGGATCGCAAAGGCTACCAGGGGTATCAGGGGTATCAGGAGCAGGGCATCAACGAGATGTCCCCCGCCGAGCTGCTGCTGCTGTTGTACGATGAGCTGGTAAAGCGGCTGTTCCGGGCGGGCCTGGCCCTGGACAAGAAGGACTACGGCCTGTTTGAGGCCAGCGTGGATCGGGGGCTGGATATCATCCACTACCTGGACGACACCCTGGATATGCAGTACCCCATCAGCCGGAATCTGAACCGCCTGTACGACTATTTCTGCTTCGAGTTGAACCGGGTGAAGGCAGGCCGGAATAAGACCGAGCTGGATCGGGTGAAAACCATGGTGGGCGAGCTGCGGGATTCCTTCCGGGAGGCCCAGAAGGCCGAGGAGCAGGGCCAGGACGCCGGAGGGCAGGCATGACGGAGAAAATAGTAATGGACGCCCTGGTACAGATGAAGCGGACGGGCAACCTGCTCAACGAGGTGGAGGATCTCACCCGGCAGTTGGGGCAGGCCATCGACCGCAACGACCAGGTGAGTATGCAGATGCTGGTGGGGATGCGGGAGGAGCCGCTGGATAAGCTCCGCGCCGCGGATCAGGCCATCCGGGAGCAGCTGGAGGCCCTGAGCGGGGGAGACGAGGCCGCCGCCCTGGCCGCTATGCTGAACGGAGGCCCCCCGGCCCAGCCGGAGGAACGAGCCCAGCAGCTGCTGTGTGAACAGGTGGCGGCCAACCGCCGCCGGCTCAATCAGATTATAGAGCTGGACAAGGTGCTGAACCAGCGGCTGGGGCGGGCGAATGCCGCCTCCCAGCCCAACGGTCTGCAGGGATAAAAGAAACCTGCGCACCCTGCCGAAAGGAGGGTGCGCAGGCGACCATATCGGCCCGGTGGACGCCGGGCCGATATTCCGTGAAAAGGTTTAAGTATTAGGTGGGGACAGCACCCAGAGGGGCGCGCCGTTGTCCCGGGCGGAGGACAGCTCGTCCAGGATGAGCTGGGGCTCCCAGAGCATCAGGCTGCGCTCCGGGCTGTTGGGATCTGCCACCAGCACCTGGCGGTCGTCGGTGACGCCCCGGAGGAGGATAAAGTGCCCGCCGTCGGTGAAGTGGCCGGGGCCCACCAGGGCCACCAGCAGCTTCCCCTGCCGCAGGGCGTCCGTCAGATCCGCTGCCTCCCGGGAGGAGAAGGGGGCGGCCTCAATGCCGAAAGCCGCCGCCGCGCCCTGAATGATGGAGTGGCGGGAACCGCCCTTGCGGGCCCAGTGGCCGTTGTCTACGGCCCAGGCCGCCATGGAGACCGGGTCGGCGGGGATATCCGTCAGGCTGGCCACCGCCATGGCCATGACCGTGGGGCCGCAGCCGTAGGGCCCGATGGTGTCAGTCCCGTAGGGCTGATCTGCCCACTCCGGTGCGGACTGGCAGTAGTACACGATATCCACCACGCCGCCGGTGAGGAGCTCCCGGTTCCCCTCCCGCCGCAGCTCGGTGATGGGGGGCTCGGTGGGCTCAGCGGAGATGTCGGGATCGCCGCGAGACGGCGGGCGATACCGGCTGGGGACGTCCTTTGGGGCGGTGAGCTCCTCCCAGAAGGCGGCGGCCTGGGCCGCCGTGTCCGAGGCGAACTGGGAGAGGCTGTCCACCGTATCCCGGCAGAACTGGGCGGCGGCGTTCAGGCCGGCCTTGCCCGTGTCCACCACCACCCCGGCGGCGTACCGCACGGGGGAGACGATGCGCTCGTAGATCTCCGGCTCGAAGTAGCGGCAGGCGGTGAGCTCCGCCGCGCCGATGCACAGCAGGGCCAGCAGGGAGGCCAGCACAATATTCCGTTTGGTATGTCGGATGACAAAGGTGCGTCGCACTGTACCGCCTCCTTTCGATGGGAATCAATTCCACCCGGTCGGGCGAAAAAAAGACATTAAAGGCCCTTCCCTCTGGAACAAATTTGTGCTATAATATTGGTCAGCCTTTTGGGAGAGCGCCGCCGGCTCATCGGGACGGCATGATGTTATTATATCAGAAGTTTCGCCTTTTTCAATGGGAAGTATATGGCCCGGCCAATTTCGCCCGCCGTTGGGGAGTAGCGTATGCCCACAATTGAACTGGAAAATGTGTCAAAATTCTATAAGCCAAAGCGCCGACGGAAGGGCCCGGTACATATCGACATGGGTGTGGAGGAGGTGAACCTCACCATCCGGCAGGGCGAATTTGTCTTTGTGGTGGGCGCCAGCGGCTCCGGGAAAAGTACCCTGCTGCGCCTGATCACCGGGGAGACAAAGCCCAACCAGGGCAGGGTCTGTATCGATGAGAAGGAGCTGGGCTGGATGCTGAAGCTCAGCCGGAACCGGGCGGCCATGATGTTCGGCAAGATCTGGCAGGATCCCACCCTGATCCGGAAAAAAACCATCGGGGAAAACCTGGCCCTGGCCGTGAAGATCGCCTTTGGCCGGGAGAACCCCCGGCTGGTGGATCTGCGGATCAAGAAGGTGCTGGGTCTGGTGGGACTGAGGGGCGTGGAAAAGAAGTACCCGGTGGAGCTGTCCATCGGGCAGTGCCGACGGGTAGAGCTGGCCCGGGCGCTGATTGCCAGCCCGCCCATCCTGGTGCTGGACGAGATCACCGCCAACCTGGACGATGACTGCATCTGGGATACCCTCCACCTGCTCAACGACATCAACCGCAGGGGTACTACGGTGGTGATGGCCACCCATGACAGCCAGTATGTGAACATACTCCGCCGCAGGGTGATCACCATGTCCGGGGGACGGGTGATCGGGGACGTACAGAAGGGAAAATACGGCGACGTGCTGGAGCGGGAGCGGGAAACCGGCCTCCTGTCCAAAGTCGGAGCCGATTTGATATAGAAATCACAGTCAAGAAAATTAGGAGGAAAGAGTCCATGATCAAAAACATGAAGATCAAAAAGAGTCTGATTTTGGGGTTCGGAGTCACCATCTTGGTTTCCGTGGCGATTATCATCGCGTCGCTCGTCCTGATGAATGTGCAGAAAGGCCAGTACAACGATATCATTAACCGCTACATGGGCGCCAATGAGCTGGTTTCCGAGTGCCGCATCAACTATAACATCGCGGCCCGCAGCCTGCGTGACGCGGTGCTGGGCGGCGATCTGACCAACCTGGACACCGCCACAGAGAAGGCCGACCTGCTGGAGAGCCAGCTGGCCGAGCTGGACAGTACCTATCCCCTGCCCGACAAGACCGAACTGAACACCTTTGAGGACACGGTCAAGAACTGGCGGACAGAGGCGGCCAAGATCGCGCAGACCGTCCGCCTCGGCACCACCGAGAGCCGCCAGGAAGCCGCCGTCATGATTGCCACCACCTGCTCCCCCATGCTGAAGAAGGCCGCTGAGGCGGGCGACGCCCTGGCCGTGAAGCTCCAGACGGAGCAGCAGAAGAAGATCGAGAATCAGGATCTGGTGTCCACCATCGCCCTGTTTGTCATCCTGGCCGTGATGGTGATCGCCACTGTCGTCGTGCTGCGTATCGCCCTGATCATCATCAAGTCCATCACCGTTCCCGCCCAGCAGGTGCATAGCGCCCTGGAGGGCTTCAGCCAGGGCAAGCTGGACATCCCCGTGGACTACCACAGCAGCAGCGAGCTGGGCGAGATGTGCGACGCCCTGCGTACCAGCCAGAATGTGCTGGGTGATGTCATCAGCGACACCTGCCGCCTGCTGGAGGAGATGGGCAACGGCAACTTCGACGTGCGCTCCAAGGATGTCAATATGTATGTGGGCGCCCTGAGCAGCATCCTCACCTCCGTGCGGGCCATCAACCGCGGCCTGTCCGACGCCCTGACCCAGATCAACCAGAGCGCTGAGCAGGTCTCCGCCGGCGCGGAGCAGGTGTCCACTGGGGCCCAGTCCCTGGCCCAGGGCGCCACCGAGCAGGCCAGCGCCGTGGAGGAGCTGTCCGCCACCATCGCCGAGATCTCCAACAACTCCCGCAAGAACGCCGAGAACAGCGAACGGGCCACCGCCCACTCCCAGGACGCCGGCCAGAGCCTGACCGAGTGCTCCCAGTATATGCGGGAGATGGTTTCCGCCATGGAGAAGATCTCCGAGTCCTCCGAGGAGATCGGCAAGATCATCGACACCATCGAAAACATCGCCTTCCAGACCAACATTCTGGCCCTGAACGCCGCCGTGGAGGCCGCCCGGGCGGGCAGCGCCGGCAAGGGCTTCGCCGTGGTGGCCGACGAGGTGCGTAACCTGGCCTCTAAGTCCGATCAGGCCGCCAAGGCGACCAAGGATCTCATCGACCGCTCCATTAACTCCGTGAAGGACGGCAACGATATCGTCAAGAAGGTGTCCGAGTCCCTGGACGCCACCAACCAGAAGGCCGGCATGGTGGTGAGCGCCGTGGCCGAGATCACCAAGGCCGCCGAGGAGGAGTCCGAGTCCATCGCCCAGGTGACCGAGGGCATCGACCAGATCTCCAGCGTGGTGCAGACCAACTCCGCCACCAGCGAGGAGTCCGCCGCCGCCAGCGAGGAGCTGTCCAGCCAGGCCGCCCTGATGAAGGAGCTGCTGGCCCGCTTCAAGCTGCGCCAGGACGGGTATGCCGGTGCGGCCCAGCCCGCCTACAGCGCCGCCGCGCCCTCCGATGAGGAGAGCTACGACACCGCGCCCAGCCACGACACTTCCGCGTCCAGCGTGTTCAGCAAGTATTAAAGATCACGAGGGTTGCCAGGAGGCGGCAGCTTGCCGCCTCCTGGCTTCTCTTTATGCGGGCTGAGACAGGCCCCGGTTTGAGACAAAACCACGAAACAGGGAGGATGGCTCCATGGCAGAGTTAACGGTGCAGGAAAAGGACCTGATCTACGCCCTGGATATTGGCACGCGCAGCGTGGTGGGGGTGGTGGGCCGCCCCGTGGGGGATCGGCTGAAGGTGCTGGATGTGGAACTGGCTGAACATGGCAAGCGGGCCATGATGGACGGCCAGATCGACGACATCCGGCAGGTGGCCGGACTGGCCAAAACGGTGACCCAGCGGCTGGAGGATCGCTTAGGTGTTCATCTGGAGCGGGTGTGCGTGGCCGCCGCCGGACGGGCTCTGCGCACCCAGGTGGGCTCCTTCACCCTGGAGCTGCCTGAGGAGCAGTCCATTGACCAGGAGGAGATCAGCCGGCTGGAGGCCGGCGCGGTGTCCGCCGCCGAGGAGGCCCTCCAGGGAGACGGCGAGGCCCGGCGGCAGATGTTCCTGGTGGGCTATACCGTGGCCCAGTATAGGCTGGACAACTACCCCCTGAACAACCTGCTATACCACACTGGGCGCAAGGTGGAGGCCGACGTGGTGGCCACCTTCCTGCCCGGGGAGGTGGTGGAGAGCTTGTACGCCGCCATGAGGGCCGCGGATCTCCAGGTGGCCAGCATGACGCTGGAGCCCATCGCGGCCATGAATGCCGCCATCCCGGCGGAGCTGCGGCTGCTGAACCTGGCCCTGGTGGACATCGGCGCGGGTACCACCGACATCGCCCTGTGTCGGGACGGCAGCGTGGTGGGCTACACCATGGCCACTGTGGCCGGGGATGAGGTGACGGAGGCCATCATGCGCGCCTTCCTGGTGGACTTCAAGACCGCCGAGGAGATCAAGCGGGCCCTGGGGGAGTCGGAGGAGCTCATCCGCTGCCGGAACATCCTGGGCCAGGAGGAGCGGGTGGCGGTTCCGGAGGTCGTCCAGGCCATCCAGGAGCCCATGGAGAAGCTGGCCGACGCCATCGCCAAGCAGATTTTGAGCGTCAACAACACCGCTCCCTCCGCCGTGTTCCTGGCGGGCGGCGGCAGCAAGCTGACCGGCCTGCGGGAGCAGGTGGCGGAAAAGCTGGAAATGGACGAGAAGCGGGTGGCCATCGCAGGGAATAACTTCGCCCTCAGTGCCTTCTCCGACAGCCTGGAGCTGGAGCGGCCGGAGTACGCCACCCCGCTGGGCATCGCCATCTCCGCCGGGTTGGGCCTGCTGAACGACAGCTATGTGGTGCTGCTCAACGGCCAGAGTGCCAAGCTGTTCCGCAACGGGGTGCTAACTCTGCGGGATATCCTGCTGATGAACGGCTACAGCTACGCGGACATGGTGGGCAAGACGGGCAAGAGCCTGACCCTCACCGTGGACGGTAAGCGGATGGTGCTGCGGGGCGAGCCCGCGGTTCCCGCGGTGCTGGAGGTGAACGGGGAGGATGCTGCCCTGTCCGCGGTGATCCACGCCGGGGATCAGATTCACTTCGTCCCCGCCCGGGGGGGAGAGGACGCCCACCGCACCTTGGGGGAGCTGCTGGGCCCCGGTTTCTACGGTACGGCGCTGGTGAATAACGTCCAGGCTCCGCTGGATATCCGGCTGAGCCAGGGGGACGTGATCCTCACCATGCGGCAGGCCGCCCCCATCCCGCCGGCGCAGGCGGCTCCGGCCCCCGCACCTCAGTCCGACCCCGTCCGGCCCGCGCCCCCCGCTGTGCCCGCCCAGGGCGGGCGGGAGCTGCACCTGTTCCTCAACGGGGAGCCGCTGACCCTGCCTATCAAAGACAACGACGCGCCCTATTATCTGATGGATCTGCTGGAGTACTCCGGCATTGATTTCGAGAATTTGGATCGGGCGGTGCGCCTGGAGGTCAATGGCCAGGAGCGGGGCTTCCAGCACCAGCTCAAGGAGCAGGATTCGGTCAGCATTCAGTTGGTTTGATTGAAACAATGCAAGAGGTGGTATTCCCATGCCTTTTGGAAAACCCAAGGAGCCCAAGGCTCCCAAAGAGAAAAAGCCCAAGCCGCCCAAGCCCGCCAAGAAGCCGAAACCGCCCAAGAAGGTAAAGCCCACCAAAAAGCCCCGGAAGGGTGCGCCTCCCCAGGGGGAGGGCCAGGAAGGGCAGGAGGGGGAACAGCCCAAGAAGAAAAAGCCCATCCTGCTGTTTATCCTCATCCCGGTGGTGGTGGCGGCGGTGGCCGCGGCGCTGGTGTTCTTTGTCATCATGCCCCGGCTGGGCAATCAGGATCCCGACCCGGAGGTGACGGAGGAGCCCAAGCCCCCGGAACTGCCCGAGGAGCTGAAGGTGGGGGAGGAGTCCGTCCCGGGCATGGCGCTGGAGGCGGACGAGAGCGGTGCGCTGGCCGTACTGGCCAAAACCATCACCTATACCTACACCAACCTGAACAACGCCGGCAAAGCGGCGGAGACCTATGTGGGCCAGCTCAAGGGAGCGGATCCCGCCTTCTCCGTCGTGGACGAGGAGTTTGTACGGGTGAAGGACGCCCCTGACTTTACCACGGCGGAGGGCATGGTGCTGCTGGCCCGGAACCTGCCCAAGCCGGAGCCGGAGGGGGAGGAGACCCCAGCCCCCACCGAGGAGCCGAAGGAAGGGGAGAGCGCCGCCCCGGACAGCTCGGCGGAGCCCAGCCAGTCCCCGCCGCCTTCGTCCTCGGTTCCGCCGGTGGACGAGGCGCCGGACATGGTGCTCACTGTGCGCATCACCTGGTCAAACGCGGAGGGGCAGTGCGTGGTCACCGCCGACGAGGCGGAGGGCAAGGTCACCTCCCCGCGGCCGGAGCAGCAGTCCGGAGGGCAGTCTGTGGGCATCCGGCAGGCGGAGAACCAGATCAGATCTATGACCCCGGCGGAGCTGGGGCTGCCGGGCACGTCTATGGCGGACTACGAGATATTCCCCCAGGACGTGCTGGAGACGGTGGATGATACAGCCTATATCCGGCTGAATATCTATGAGAGCGTGGCGCCCTACACCTTTGTGGGCAGCTACTTGATGGGAGTGGACGGTGAGCATCTCTACCGGCTGGACGCCGACACCGGCGAGCTGGTGGATCTGGAGTTCACCCTAAACTTGAGCGGGTCCTCGACCGCGGCCCCTGAGTCGGCCGCGCCGGCCACAGGAGCGCCCGAGAGCGGCGCGCCGGAATCCGCGAAGCCCTGAACAGTCACAACCCACGGAAAGCCCCGCCGGGATCACTCCCGGCGGGGCTTTCCTATAGGGCTCAGCGTCATGCATTCCGGCGACCCCTCCAGGCGGAGCGGGCGGCCCCCCAGCGGGGCGTGGGCCAGGAACAGGGAGGTGAGGGCCCCTTCCAGCATGGGCACGCTGGAGCGCAGGGAGAGGGCGTCCTTGGGGGTGAGAGCCTGGGCCAGGGTGGGCTCCACCTGGGCGATGTCCAGACCGTACTCCCTGCCCAGGGCGGCAATCTGGCGGGCGGTGACCGCCTCCCGGGCGGCTTGGCTCAGGGGCTGAAAACCGATAAGACCGCTGAACCGGCCCGCGATCTCCCGCAACACGCCGGAGCGGGTCAGGGCCAGCCGGGCCGCCTCGTCCGCCTGGAAAATCCGCCGGGGCAGCCCACCGGAGGAGTTCTCCCCGGGGCTGGGAGCCCGCCGGGGCGGGGTGGGAGCAAAGCCCAGCCTGGGTCGCTCCTGCCCAGACAGATCCGTGTTGGTGGTGAACAGCAGGACGCAGCGGCGGAAGTCCAGCTCACGACTTCCGGTTTTGTCCTCCCGGCGGGCGGCGCACCGGCCCTCATCCAGAATGGACATGAACACCTTTAACACCTCCGGGTGGGCCTTGTCCAGCTCGTCGAACATAAAGACCGTGTGGGGCCAGTCCCGAACCACCTCCAACACCGGGGCGTCTTCGTAGCCCACATACCCCGGCGGCGCACCGGTGAGCCGGTACACGGAGTGGGCCTGGGTGAAGGTGTTCAGCTCCGTCCACACCAGCCGGTAGCGCTCCTCCCCCAGGCAGCGGTTCAGGGCGGGGGCCACCGCCTTGCCCAGCTCCGACTTGCCCACGCCGGTGGGGCCGTAGAAGATGAGGGACAGGGGCCGCAAGGGCTCCCGCTTGGAGATGTGGCTCCACAGCTTGAAGGCGGCGGCCTCCACCGCCTCCTCCTGGCCCAGCACCCGGCTGCCCAGCTCCCGGTGCAGGCGGGTCAGCAGGTCGGGCTCCTTTGGTTGGGCATTCGGTCGCAGGCCGTCAGGTCGCAGGCCGTCCGGTCGCAGACCGTCCGGGCGCAGGGCGGCGGCGTTCTCGTCCAGGGCGTGGAGACAGCCCGCCAGCGCCCCGAAGCCGGGGTAGCGCTGGACAGCTCCCCGGCCAAAAAAGGCCCGCAGCAGGGGATCTGACCCGCCGTAGGCCACCCCGGGGCGGAAGTAGAGCAGGTAATCCTCCCCGTGCCGCCAGAAGCCCAGCTGGGCGCTGTCCGGACGGCATCCCGCGGGCAGACGGCAGGCGGCAAATTCATAGCTGCGCCCCAGCTTGGCGCAGGCGTCCACCCGCTGCTTGAGCTGGGCGTAGCCCGAGGGGCCGCAGGCGCAGAATTGGGCAAATTCCAGGAGAAAACGCCTCCTTTTGCGTATTGTCTGCCCAATTATAGCCAGCGCAGAAAGAATCCATACCCGAACATATTTTACCGACGCTCCGTTACCGTCGCAGAAACTGGAAGGGGTAGGCCCCGTAGGATGCGCGTGTAAAGCTCGCGGGTTAAAAACCCTTTTCGGTTCCTTTTTCTCTCGAGAAAAAGGAACAAGCAAAAAGCCGATCCCGAAGGATCGGCTTAGTTTGCCGCTTACGCGTAGGTGTCGATGTACTGGCCTTTGGGAGGGGCGGGAACGGCTTCCAGCATCTTGAGCAGCTCTTGTCCGGCCAACTCCTGGCTGTCCATCATCTTTTTGGTGACGGAGAGGGAGTAGTTGGTGGCAAAGGAAGCGGCGCTCATGCCCATCGCCATGCTGGCGATGGATTCCATCATAGGTCAGTCCTCCTTTCGCCCCGGATCCTCCGGGGGCTGGGTCTTATGGTCCAGCACGCCGCCCAGCAGATCCAACAGCTCAGCAGGGGCGGATTCTTCCATAGCGGAGTCCCGGTTGGCGGCGGTGGCGACGACAAGCTCACTGCGTAGGATGGGTACATCCTCCGGCGCGGAGATGGCCAGCCGCACCCGCGTGCCGTCCACCGAAACCACCCGGATGGTGATATCCTCCCCGATGACCAGGGACTCGCCGGCTTTGCGTTGCAGGATCAACATGGGGCGCCCTCCTCTGTTCCGAACTGGGCCAGGGGGTGGCGCATTTCATAGCCGTCGGCCTCCAAAATCACCTGCCGGGCCACCCGGGTGTCCGGGTTGATGGCCACGGGGCATTTCAGATTCACTGTGCTGTCCGCCACGGGCTTTTTCACCACGCACAGCACATAGAAGGCCAGCTCCTGGCTGTCCGTCACCCCCAGCTCCTTCAGCTCGCCGGACTGGAGCACAGGGGCATACTCCGGCAGCAGAGCGAAGGGATTCATGGCCACAAAGGCCAGAGCGGGGGTCTGGACGCTCTGGAAGCACAGCAGCGAGCCCGCGCCCCCCTCAAAGGGGAGCAGCAGGAACTGGTGTTCCTCCTCGAAGCCGAACAGGCCGGCGGGGAAGGTGAGGATATCCTCCTCCAGGTATTCGATCTCACCAAAGTATTTGGCTTGGAGCTTCAATCAGATTGCCTCCTGTCAATGCCGGGGGAGGTTACGCCTCCACGTCCACCGGCTCGTAGTTGGGATCGGAGGAGGGGGGCACATACAGCGGGCCGCCCACGTACTTGATGATCACGTCGGGCCGCTGGGTGACGGACAGCTCGATGTCCCCGGGGGTGAACTCGAACTTGGGCTCGTTCATGCGCCAGTCGAAGTTCAGCTTATCCATCTCGTAGCGGATGTGCATTTCACCCGGATCCCAGGTGATCTCGGGGGGGACGGAGGGCAGGAACTTGATGCCTGAGTTGGGCTTGTAGTTCTTCATGGTGGAGTCCGCCGCGAACTGCCCGATCATGTCCTGCCCGATTTTCGCCTCCAGCAGCATTTGACCCTGCTGGGCATAGGTGGCGGTGGCGGTGTAGGACGCCTGCTGGCCCTGCTGGGCGTACTGCTCCACAGAGCGCATGGCGGTGGGCACCACCGAATTGCGGGCCTCGAAGGTGTCGATGTTCAGCTTGATGGGGCGGCTCTTGATGCTTAGGCCGCCCTCCCCCCGGGAGATTTCCAGATCAGCGGTGCCGCGGGTATATTCCAGCTTGGCATGGGAGACCTTCATCTCAATCTCAATGGGGACGGTTTTGATTTCAATCAGCGGATACATGGTCTCATTTTCTGCTCCTTTCTCAATCGGGAATCAAAATGCCGGGGTTAGTTCAGATAATCCATCAGGCTCTCGGAGAGAACACTGTTGCCTACCTTCAGCGCCGCGTTGTAGCAATACTGGGCCCAGACGAAGGAGGTGATGGAGTCCACCATGTCCACGTCCTCAAGGGCGGCGTACTGCTCCTGGAGGTTGTAGAAGT
Source organism: uncultured Oscillospiraceae bacterium (assembly GCA_910584285.1). Lineage (GTDB taxonomy): Bacteria > Bacillota > Clostridia > Oscillospirales > Oscillospiraceae > Enterenecus. Next base: position 90,681 of record CAJTYK010000003.1, on the reverse strand, counting down.
TGTCCTCCAGCAGCTTTTCATTGTTCTCCAGTTTGGTGGTGTTGGCGTCCAGGTTGGTGAACTCCGTCTTGAACTTGGAGGAGGCAGTCTCCAGCTTGCCCACCAGGCGGTCGAACTCGTTCCACACGCTGCCCCAGTCGCCGTCCTCGGGCACGCTGTCGGAGAGCTGGGTCAGCTTCTGGACGAGGGAGTAGATGTTCTTGGGGTCGCCGTCCTCGTCCAGACCGCAGCCGAAGAAGTTGATGCCGTTCAGGGCGGCGTTGAAGCCGCTGGAGGGGATCAGCTCGCCGTTCTCGTTCTCCTGGAAGCCCAGGCCAATGTCCACGTAATACTTCTCATTTTTAAGGTATTCCAGCTTTTCGGCCTCCAGCTTCTGGGCGTCGTAGTCGTCCTTGGTCATGGTCTTGATGTTGCCAGTCAGCATGACGTACTCCCCGGCGGGATCGAAATTGCCATCGGCGTCCACCTTGACTGGAGCGCCTGTGGCATCCTTCATCACTTTGGGCTGATCGGTGGGATCTTTGGTGTCAAAGTCGGCGGCCTTCATGGTGGAAATACTGTCGGTGCAGATATAGCAGTTTCCATTAGGATCCAGGTTGCCGTTGGCATCCACAGACACCAAATCCGTACCATCCATCACCACCTTGGGCACCGCTGCGTCCACGGACACGCCCCGGTAGTACAGCTTGTTGTCCTTGATCTCAAACGGTACGTTGTGGCCGTCCGCCCCGGCGAAGATGAAATTGTCGCCGTACTTCTGGTTCATGTCCTGTACCAGGAGCTCCGACACCTGCTCCAGCGCTTTGGACAACTGCTCCCGGGCGTCGCCGGTGGGGTCGTTGAGCCACTTCTTCGTCATGCCGCTGATGGTCTTCAGGGGGGAGGCGGTGTCGGTGTCCAGCGCCTCGTCCATGGACTGGAGGCAGCTGAAGGCGGTCTGGTACTTTTTCAGCGTGTCGGAGCAGATGGAGTGCTGGCTGTCCACCGTCATGCGGGACTTGCGCAGCCGGAAGGCCTTGGCGGCGGCGGCGGGATCCTCGGCGAAGGAATTGAAGATGCGCTGGGACAGCACAGTGTCCCGGGATTTGTTCATGCCGATGAAGGAATTCATCAGGTTTGCGCGGTAGCTTTTCAGCACGCCGCCGGTTGTGGCGCGAATCATTGTGCCTTACCTCCTTGCTTAGCGTCCGGCGATGCCGGTATTGTTGATCAGCCGATCAAGAGCCTCGTCGATGGCGGTCATCAGACGCATGGCGGCGTTCATGGCCTTCTGATACTGCATCATGTTCATGGCCTCGTCGTTGAGATCCACGCCGGACACGCCCTCGCGGCTGCTGTCCAGGGCAACCAGGGTGGTGTAGTCGTTGTTGAGGGCGACGTTGGTCTCCTTGGCGTCCTTGGCCTGCACGCCCATCATGTTGCAGAACATATCGTTGAAGGAGCCGGTGAACAGGTTGGCGCCCACGGCGTCCGGGTCGATGTCCTTGGGGTCGTACACCAGCTTGGCGTCCATGAGGGAGATCATGTGGTTGATGTTTTTGGGTTGGGTGGTGTCGGGTATGCTGCCGTCGGGATTCTTGTCGTCGGGGAACAGCACCTCGAACTTGGGAACCACCATCCACTCGCCGGAGCTCCAGCCGCTGGAGATGGCGATGTTGGAGGCGGTGATGCCGTCGGTGTTATTGCCGTCGTTCCGGTTGCTGAACAGGGGGCCGCCCATCTTGACCGCGCCGTTCTCCTCCAGCCAGCGGTTCAGATCCGCTTCTTTGTTGCCGTTGGCATCTGTGAGGACATACCCGTTGTTGATCAGGTTCTGCGCCTGCTGGGGCAGCAAACCGTCATACTTGCTGACGGGGAAGGGGCCGGAACCGTCCGCTCCGGGCAGTTCAAGCTCCTTGCCGTTTTTATCTACGTAGTTCCCCTTGTGGTTCAGCATATAGCCCTGGTTGAGCTCGTTGAAGCTCTTGGCGATCTGCTGGGCCAGCAGGTCGAAGGACTTCTGGTAGTAGGGGATGCCCCGCTTGGTTTTGGCGTTCTCGTCGACGGTGATATCGTCGGCGGAGGAGAACTCGCCCTCCTCGGTGAGCATCTCCCGCTGGGCCTGGAGGGAGCCGTAGAGGTCGTTGTCGTCCAGAACCACCTCCCGGGTGTGCTGGGTCTCCATGGTGATCTTATACCACTTGCCGTCCGTCTCAAAGTAGGTGGTGGTGACGGTGCTGCCGGTGACGGGGTCGGTGACGGTGCCCGTCGGGGGGTCGGGATCTTTGGGAGGAATGCTGTCCTTACCATCGATGGTAGGGCCTTTGGTCATGGTGAGCTTGCCAGTATTGGGCGTGAGGGTCAGCGTGGGCTCCGCGTCAGGGCCCTGATTTATGGGATTGCCGTCGGCATCCGTGCCGGCAGCGCCGACAGCCCCCGCTTTCTTCGCAGTAAAAACGATGTTGCTGCCATTGCTGGTGATGACATAATCTTTGGTTCTCTCCGTATCCTTGCCCAGTTCGGTGGCAATAAAGGCGGCAAGCCGATTGGGGTCGTTGGCATTTGCCAGCGAGATATCTGTACCAATAGTGTAGGTCTTAACTCCGACTGGGTCTGGGAATTTGATTGTAAACGTATCGTTCTCCTGCCACGAGCCATCAGTCCCAATCACGAAATTATAAACGGCCTTTTGGCTGTCCTGGCTGTCGTAGTCGCCATTGAGCCGCTCCCAGGTGGTCTTGGAGTTTTTCCACTCGTTGCCATTGACGTCCAGCAGCTTGCCCAGCTGGATGGTGTAGTTGTCGTTCTTCCGGGTGAGAATTCCCTCGGCGGCGGGGTCGTTGGTGCCAAGGAGGAAAAGAGCTTTGCCATCAGCGGTTTGCTTCTGGTTTCCGTCTTTATCCAGAGCTGGAAGGAGCGTTAGCCCAGGGTTTGCGGCCAGCAGTTTTTGGGCCTCGTCCGAATCCTCAGTTACCTCTTTCAAAAACAGAAAACTGTTCAAATATTCTTTACCAGCTTCTGTGCTGCCCAGGTATTCATTGAGGACAGGCTTCTCCTCCGGAATGGACAGCTGGGTGGCGTACAGGCCGTCCACCAGCACGGAGGTGTCCGTGTCCACCTTGGGATCCGGGTTGTCGTTGGCCAGGGAGATGGTGAGCTTCTCCACCTGGATGCCCGCGCCCACGTCCTCCATGGTGTACTCCACCTTGATGTGCATATACTCGGACAAAGCGTCGATCTGGCGGTTGCGCTCGTCCCGCAGCTCCAGGGCCTTGTCGCCGTGGAGCTCCGCGTCCCGGATGGACTTGTTCAGATCCCGGATGTTCCGGAGGATGCCGTTGGCGGCGGTGACATTTTCATGCAGATCCTCCTCGGTGTCCAGCCGCACCTGCTCCAGCCGGTCGGCGTACTTCTGGAACATGGAGACCAGGGTCCCCGCCGCGCCCCGCACCAGGATGTTGTTGTCGGAGGTGGGGCTGGCGCCGTAGGCCCGCAGCTGAGACATCAGCTCCTGGAGCTGGGCGTACAGCAGGCCGTCGCCCTTGGAGGTGTCGTCGCCGTCCTTGCCGCCCTTGCCCACCTCGTCCAGGATAGAGGCGATCTCCTGCAGGCCGCTGAGCTTGGTGTCGAAATAGGCGGTGCTGGAGGAGGTGTTGCGGTAGCGGATATCCAGATAGGGATCCCGGATCTGGTTGATGCCGGAGATCAGGGCGCCGCTGCCGATGTGCCGCTCCAGGAAGGAGGCGTAGCGGTCGTTGCCGCCGGTCTTGAAGCTCACCTGATCCACCCGCTGGCGGGTATAGCCCGCGGTGTTGATGTTGGAAATATTGTTGCCCGTCACCCGCAGGCCGTGCTGGGCGGCGTAGATGCCCAGCCGGGCAGTGGTGAAGGAATCAAAGGTGCCAAGCGTACCCATAGCGATTACTCCTTATCCATGCTGCTCTCCGCGGACTCAGGCGCGGAAGTCTGTTTTCATCTGTTTGGGGGGCTCCACGCCGGGGGCCTCGTAACCGGAGGCGGCCACCGTGGGATCCACGCCGGAGGCGGTGATCACCTTCTCGAGCTGGTGGAGGTTCAGCTCCAGCAGAGCGCGGGCCATATCCGCGCAGCTCCGGTAGGTGGTGTAGCTGCTCCGCAGGGTGTCCACGGTATTCCGGGCCTTCTCGGCCAGCTCCGGGGGACAGTGCCCCTCCAGCTCGTCCAGGGGAACCTTGTCCAGCCCCAGCTGGCCCACCAGCTTGAGCCGTTTCAGCTCCAGTCCCCGCAGATTCAACGTCATGGCCTGCTCCTGCTTGAGCACCTCGTCCAGGGCGATAAGGTCGTCCGCCTGGACGGCGGCAGCCTTGTCCCGGGCCAACTGGGCCAGGCGGTCCAGGCTGGAGCTGAGCTCCTTCAGCAGCTCCAGGTAGGACAGGTGAAGCTGCTCCATTATAGGCCCTCCCCCAGGCGCAGGATCCGGGCGGCGATGGCCATGGGATCGGGAACGTAGGCGTGATCGGCCACCTGCTGGCGCAGGGTGGCGATATCGCCAGTGGTGGTGGCGGTGCGTACCTCCTGGGAGAGTTTGCTCACGAGCCCCATAAACCGGTTGTCCTGGCCGGATCCGGAGAGGGTCACGCTGTCGTAATTGCTGCCGCTCTGGGCAGACTGGGCGCGGCTGTCACGCCCGGCGAGGGTCCGGTAGACCTTCCGCGGGGCGATGGGAGAAATTGCGCCATAACCGGACGAGGTCAGCACAGTACTCACATCCTTTTCAATATCCATTTCAGTTGATGCTGTCTCACTACTTATATCGGCAAAATTGGCAGGGACATAAGAAAAAGCAGGAAATTTCTTTTGCGACGGCGGGTTCCCAGGGCGGAAAAGTGGGAAAAGCGGCCTAAAAAGGGCTAAAAAGAGAGCCCGGGGTCTCTTTTCAGAGATCCCGGGCAGGAAAAACATGGGAACGGAGATCAGCTCAGCGTTTTCAGGTGCCGCAGCAGCACGTTGGCCACATTTTCGCAGGAGGCCTGGATCATGACGGCCCCGATGTTCTGGGCCACGCCGGGCATACCGTATACCACGGAGGACTCCTTGTCCTGACCGATGGTGTAGGCCCCCTTCTTGCGCATCTCCAGCAGGCCGTGGGCGCCGTCCTGGCCCATGCCGGTCATGATGATACCCACCATTTTGCAGGTGACCGTCTCCGCCATGGAGTAGAACATGGCGTCCACCGAGGGGCGGTGGCCGCTGACCTTCTCGCCGGGGGCGCAGTTGACGGTGTAACGGGTGCCGATGCGCACCACCCGGCACTGGAGGTCGGCGGGGGCGATAAGGGCCAGACCCCGCTTCAGCTCGTCGCCGCTCTGGGCCTCCCGCACCTCCATGGCGCACAGGCGGTTCAGACGCTCGGCGTACATCTTGGTGAAGCCGGGGGGCATATGCTGGACGATGACCATGGGGGGGATATCGGCGGGGAGCCGCTTCATCACCTCCAGGGTGGCCTCGGTGCCGCCGGTGGAGGCGCCCAGCCCGATGACCACCCGATCCAAGGCGGGGGCGGTGCCCAGCCTGGGGATGGGGCCGGCGGGGACGGCGGGCTTTATACCCGCCGCCGGCGCGGAGGTGCGCACCCGGGCGGTGGCGGCCATGACCACCTTCTGGGCCAGGGCGGCCAGGAAGGCGGTCTCGCTGGTGCCCTGATCGGGCTTGCGGACAAAATCCACCGCGCCCACGGCCAGGGCGTCGAATACCTTCAGGTTCAGGGAGGAGACCAGGATCACCGGGATGGGATGGGTGGGCAGGTACTCCTTGAGGAAGTCGATACCGCTCTGCCCGGGCATTTCCACGTCCATGGTGATGACGTCCGGCTTGTACTGGGGAATTTTGTTTCTGGCGTCCAGGGTGTTGATGGCGTAGCCCACCACCTCCAGCCGGGGATGGGCGGACAGGCCCTTGATGATCAGACTCCGGGCCACCATGGAATCATCCACCACCATGACGCGAATTTTGCTTTGGCTGACAGGGATAGTCATAGGAAAAGGATCCTCCTGTTTGAAAGAGTACCGGGCCGATCGGTGTGTATAGATCGGCCCGGCTGATCAGCGCTATTTCTGGAAAGTGGACGGGGCCAGACGTCGGTAGGGGGTGTTGGCGCTGAGGTTCTCCGACTTGCTGATGAGCAGATAACCGCCGGGAACAGTAGCGTCATAGAACCGCTGAACCAGGGCGTCCTTGGTGGGCTGATCGAAATAGATCATCACGTTCCGGCAGAAGATCACGTCGAACTTCCGGCGGAAGTGGATGGGATCCATCAGGTTGAAGGGCTGGAAGATCACGTTGTCCCGCACCTTGGGGGCCACCTGGTAGTGACCGTCGGGCTGCTTGACAAAATACTTCTTCTTCCAGTCCGGCGGGATGGTATCCGGCAGCTCGTACACGCCCTTTTTAGCGGCGGTCATGGCCCGGTTGGAGATGTCGGTGGCCAGCAGCCGGGTGTCCCACTGGGCGGCCTGGGGCCCCAGGTAGTCGAACAGGAACATGGTGATGTTGTAGGGCTCCTCTCCGGTGGAGCAGCCCGCGCTCCAGATGGCCAGGGTTTTGTCCCGCTGGTGGCGCTGGACGATGTCGGGGATGATCTTCTGGCAGAACAGATCCAGATGCTCCTTCTCCCGCATGAAGAAGGTGTAGTTGGTGGTGAGCTTATCCAGCAGCAGCGTGATCAGGTCGTTGTCCTTGGTCTGGATGACCTGGTTCACAAAGTCGGTGAAGCTGGTATACCCCCGCTGCTTGATGGAGGTGGACAGCCGCCCGGTGATCAGCTGCTTCTTCTGGCTCAGGTCGATGCCGTAGTTACCCTGAACGAACTTCACCAGACGGGTGAAGTCCGCGTCGGAGATTGTCATGGGGTTAAAGGCGCCGCCCCCTCCGGCTCCGGCGTCAATCATGGGGCAGGAGCTGCTCGCAGTCCAGCACCATCATGGTGCCTGATCCATCGGGCAGAGAACACATACCAGACACCAGGAGCTGGGCGCTGTTGGCGGGGAGGGGATGGATGTTGGCCTTGGGAATGTCCAGCATCTGATCCACGCCGTCCACCAGGATGCCCAGCTGCACGTCCCCCAGGTTGATCACCACCACCAGGCTGTCGTCCTCCCGGGAGGGCAGGCCCATCCGGGAGCAGATGTCCAGAATGGGGATCATCTGGCCGCGCATATTGATGATGCCCCGGATAAAGTCGGGCACCATGGGCAGATAGGTGATGACCTGGTTGTTCAGGATCTCCACCACATCCTCAGCGACGACGCCCAGCTTCAGGTGGGCGGCCATGAAAATAAGGTATTTCTGGGAGTCCACGCCGTCGTCGGCTACGTTCAGGGCCTCCAGCTCGTCCTCACGGGCGAACATCACTTCGTTGCTCATGCTTTTCTCTCCTTGTTCCCAAATCGGCGGCTCACATACCCCGGGAGGCCGTGTACAGGCTGGCCACGTCCAGGATGATGCTGATGCTGCCGTCGCTGCGCAGGGTACAGCCGTTGATGCCGTAGCTCTTTACGTTGAAGCTGTTCACATAGGCGGGCAGCTGCTTCACCACCACCTGCTGCTGGCCCAGCAGCTCATCCACAAACAGGCAGTAGGAGTGATCCCCCGCCTCCAGCCAGAGCAGCACGCCGTCCTCCACCTCGGTGCAGCCGTCCTGGAGCTGGTACAGATCCCGGGCCCGGACGATGGGGTAGAAGTTCCCCTGCACCTTGATGATCTCCCCCTGGCTGGAGTCGTGGATCACGTCTCCCTTGGAGAGCTTCATGGTGGACAGGATGTTGTTGATGGGGATGGTGAAGATGGAGTTGCCCACGGACACCTCCATGCCGTCCATGATGGCCATGGTCAGGGGGATGCGGATGGTGGTGGTCATGCCCTTGCCCAGCTCGCTGGCGATGGACACGCTGCCGCCCAGCTCCTCCACGCCCCGCTTCACCACGTCCATGCCCACGCCGCGGCCGGAGAACTCGGTGACCTCGGTGTTGGTGGAGAAGCCGGGGGCCAGCAGGAAATTGAGGATCTCCTTGTGGCTGTAGTCCACGTCGGGGGAGGCGATGCCCTGGCGGATGGCCTTGGCCAGCACCGCCTCGTCGTTGACGCCCCGGCCGTCGTCGATGATCTCGATGATGACCTCGCTGCCGGTGTCCCGGGCGGACAGGAGGATCTCGCCTACGGGATCCTTGCCGGCGGCAACCCGCTCCTCCTGGGTCTCCTCAATGCCGTGATCCATGGAGTTTCGGATCATGTGCATGATGGGGTCGCCGATGGAGTCCACGATGGTTTTGTCCACCTCGGTGTTCTCCCCCACCAGGGTGAGCTTGGCCGGACGGTTGAGCTTCTTGGTCATGTCGCGGACGATACGGGTCATCTTCTGGAACACGCTGGACACGGGCACCATGCGCAGGGACATGGACACGTCCTGCAGCTCGTCGGTGAGCTTGCGCAGCTGCCGGGCGGACTTGGAGAAGGCGTCCAGGTTGAGCCCCTTCAGGTCGGGGGAGGAGGTCACCATGGATTCGGTGATGACGATCTCGCCCACCACGGCGGACAGCTGATCCAGCTTGGACAGGTTGACGCTGATCAGGGTCTCCTTGGGGTGCTGCTGCTGTTGCTGGGCGGCGGCCGCGGCGGGGGCCGGGGCGGACTTGGCCGGAGCCGCGGCGGGGGCGGCCGCGTTGGAGGCGGTGGGGGCGGCGGCCGCGGCGGGGGACGCCGCGCTGGGCTCGGGCTCCGGAGCGGGGCAGTCATAGTGCTGGTAGCCCTGGACGGAGCCGGCGCTCTTGATCACGGCCACGGCACTATCCCGGGCCTGGGCGGAGCGGAACATCATGTGGAAGCCATGCTCGATGATGGTTTCCGAGGTGGCGGAGTTTGTCTCCACATCGGGGGGATCGAAGGTGAAGTCCGTCTCCTCGCACACGTCCTTCACAGAGGTGACCAGCATGAAGGCCCGCAGGCTCTCCATGCCGCAGCCCTCCTCAAAATTGACCTGAAGGCCAAAGGGGAAGCCGGCGGCGGAAACGGGCTCGGGCGCGGCCGCGGCGGGGGGCGCCGCGCTGGCGGCCACCGCCGGGGCGGGCTCGGGCTGGGCCGGCTCCTCCCCCTTAATTTTAGAGATCAGGGTATTAATATTTGCCATGAAACTGTCGATATCCTTATCAAGAGGCTCGCCGGACTCCACCTTCTCGACCTCGCCCCGGAAGAAGTCGATGGACTGGAACACCACGTCGAACAGGGCCGGGCGGTCCTCCTCCTTCACCACGTCCATGGTTCCCTCCCGGATGATGAAGAACATATCCTCAATCCGGTGGGCCACCGTGGTCAGGGAGTCGAACTCCATCATGGCGGAGGAGCCCTTGATGGTGTGCATGATGCGGAAAATCTCGTTTACATTCTCTTGCGAGAAGGTGTCCACCTTTTCCGCCTCAAGGACGATGGTTTCCAGCTGCTCCAGCAGGGTGCCGGTTTCGTAGATGTACATATCCAGGATGTCGTTTCCGCTGCCCATAAAAAGCACCACCTCAGTAAAAATCTTTTATCTTTACTATTATCGGCAGGACGCGGCTGAAAATTAAGTGGGTTCTTAGAAGTTTTATCTCTTTTATCTCAGGGGGTTGAACTATGGCCGATCTTTTGGGCGCAACCAACCCGGTACCGGGTTATGACAATACAAACGTCAACCGAAATATCCCGATCTCTCCTGGCAATACCCAGGTTCAGAACGTCCCCGACCTGGATCGGGTCACCGGCGCGGATCACCGCACCGAACAGCAGGACGCCGGGCAGGCGGGGGAAAAGATCCGCTACGACTCCAATTTCCAGACCTTTATCCAGCAGCTCCGCCAGGGACCGGAGGGGGTAAAGGTGCTCTCCCAGCTCCTCACCCGGGAGGGGACGGTGGTGACCTCCGGCATGAGCGAGGGCATCGCCGGGGAGATCGCCCAGGCGCTGGAGCTGCTGAAGATGGACCAGGGACAGCTGCTCCAGTTTCTCAGCGCGCAGATGAAGGCAGGGACTCGCTTCGGCGGGGCCCTGTTTGCCCTGCTCAGGAACGCCTACGCCCGGGCGGACTCCGCTGGGGTGCGGGGGGATATCCTGAATTTTCTGAAAAGCTACAGCGACTTTTCCTCCACCGCCCACATCGAGGGGAACCTGCTGCGCAACCTGGCTGGAATGGCGGACGCCATGCCCGCCAGCTGGGGGGATAAGCTGCGCCAGCTGCTGGCCCAGCTGGAAAACGGCATCGCCGCCGGAGACCGGCAGGGGAACCTGAACCTGCTCCAGCAGGAGGTGTTCCCCTTCATGTCGTCCTACGTCACCCAGACCCACGATCTGGGCACCCCCCGGGAGCTGCTCAGCCTGCTGGCCCTGGACGTGGCCCGGTATGAGAACGGCTCGGAGGACAAGGTCACCGAGACCTTCCGCCAGCTGGCCGGGTACGGCACCCTGAAGGGGATGCTGGGGGGCATCGACGACAAGGCCCTGCTGAAGCTGCTCCAGAGCAGCCAGTTCAACCAGGGCACCAGCGCCGCCCGGTTTGCCGACCATCTGGCCGCCGCCGCCGCCCGGGCCCTCCGGGGAGAGGGCAGCGCCGAGGTGCAGCAGACCTTCCGCAACCTGGTGTCCGCCATGCTGGTGAACGAGAGCGTGTATATGCCCCTGAACCACTTCCTGCTCCCCCTGGAGCAGGACGGGCGGAAGCTGTTCTCCGAGCTGTGGGTGGACGCCGACGCCGAGGACAAGAAGGGCGGCAAGGGAGAGGGCGGGAAGTGTATGCGCTTCCTGTTCAAGCTGGACGTGGAGAAGGTGGGGCTGTTCGACGTGATCCTCACCAGCCGGGACAAGGAAGTGGAGGTGGCGGTGGCCTGTCCCGAGGGGGTGGCCCCCTTCTCCCGGGAGATTGAAAAGACCGTCTCCCAGATCCTGACCCGGAACGAGCTGACCCCGGTGGGGGTGAGCGTGCGGAGGATGGAGCGCCCCGTGACCCTCACCGAGGTGTTCCCCAAAATCTTTGAAGGGAAGAACAGTGTCAATGTCAAGGTATGACGGCAGACGGAATCCGTCCAAGAAGGCGGTGGCCCTGCAATATGAGTCAGGGAACAACGCGCCGGTGATCGTGGCCTCCGGCATGGGCTATATGGCGGAAAAGATCGTGGAGGTGGCGGCGGACAGCGGCGTGCCCATCTACGAGGACAACTCCCTGGCCACCATCCTCACCCAGCTCAAGCTGGGCCAGGAGATCCCGGAGGAGCTGTATAAGGCCATTGTGGAGATCTACGTGTATTTTCTCCACTTCGACCCCAACGGGACGAAGGAGGAGAAGCCCAGCCCCCGCCAGGAGGGCGGGGAGCCCCAGGAATAAGGAGGAGCGAGGATGGCACAGGAACAGAGCACGATCTATCTGCTGCTGGACGAGGGGGGCGTCCCCTTGGCCCAGGTGCGGCCCCAGGGCCCGTCGGCCACGGAGGGGACGCTGTGGCAGCTGGTGGTGATGAACGACAAGATCGACGACGTGCTGGAGCACAAGGAGTTCAAGCTGCTCTCCATCCAGGACAGCAGCCCCTCCTACGAGGGCACCCTGGTGCGCCACCGGAACGACATCATCCAGCTGGAGGTGCGCAAGACCGCCGCCGCCGGCAACGATATGCGGAAGAACCTCCGGGTGCCGGTGGAGGTGCACAGCTTCGCCTACCCGGTGAGCGGGAGCTGGCGGGGCCGCCGGAAGGTGGACACACACGATCTGAGCTGCGGCGGCATCGCCTTCTACTGCGCGAGGGAGTTCCAGCTCGGGGAGCAATTTGAGATTGTCGTCCCCGTGACCAGCGAGCCGCTGGTGGTGAAGGGCCAGATCCTCCGCCAGCATCCCGCGGACGGCCGGGAGGACACCTTCTACGCCGCCAAGTTCATCGAGCTGTGCAACGACGAGGAGACGCTGCTGCGGGAGGCCGTGTTTAACCTCCAACTCTCCGGACGGCCCAGGTCGGCCAACCGGTAGCGATACAAACCCAAGGATACGGACAGGCGCGCCCGGAGGCGGGCCGGAAAGGAAAGGTCACTTCATCATGAGCAAACAACGTACACATGGAGCAATCCGTCGGCTGATGGCCGGTCTGCTGTGCCTGGCGCTGACGCTGGGCCTGCTGCCCTCGGGACTGGTTCTGCCCGCCCGGGCCGCCCACTGGGCCGACCCCTACGGCCAGAAGCTGGTGGAGTGGGGCGTGATGCGGGGCGATATCAGCGGCAACCTCAACCTGGATCGCCCCATCACCCGGGCGGAGCTTGTCACCATGATCAACCGCGCCTACGGGTACACCCGGAAGGCCGGCACCCCCTTCACCGACGTGCCCTCCTCCAAGTGGTACGCCGATGATATCGACATCGCCTATAATGCGGGCTACTTCAAGGGGGTCTCGTCCACCGCGGCCTCCCCGGAGACCAGCGTCACCCGGGAGCAGGCGGCGGTGTTCCTGGCCCGGAACCTGATGCTCCAGGAGACCGTGGGCGAGACCCTGGGCTTCTCCGATACCCGGACCCTCAGCGAGTGGAGCCGGGGCCTCATCGGCGCCGCTGTGCAGGAGGGCGTGCTCAACGGCTACTCCGACGGCAGCTTTAAGCCCGGCAACAACATCACCCGGGGCGAGGTGGCCGCCATGCTGGTGCGGGCCATCGGCACCCCCGTGAATGAGGAGGGGGATCATACCCTGGGTCATGTGTACGGCAACGTCACCCTCAACACCTCCAACGTGACCCTGCGGGACACCACCATCGCGGGCAACCTGTACCTCACCGGCGGCATCGATCTGGGCCATGTGCTGCTGGAAAACGTCACCGTGCTGGGCCAGATCATTGTCAGCGGCGCGGGCGAGAGCATCTCCGGCCAGGAGAGCGTGACCCTGCGCAACGTGGAGGCCGAGGAGCTGGTGCTGGACAGCCTGAGGAGCCCCTTTGTCACCGTCAAGGCCCAGGGCGTCACCGACATCCCCCTGGTGACGGTGCGCACCAACGCCTATGTGGACGACTCCTCTTGGGAGGGCTACGGCCTGTCCCGGATTGAGCTGCGGGGGGATCCGGGCGCCAAGCTCCAGCTGGCGGGCAGCATTAAGGAGGTCATGAACTATACCCCGGCCTCCGACCTCCAGTTCGTGAAGGGCTCGGCGGAAAAGGTCACCGTGGACGAGGACGCTGTCGCCTCCAAGCTGCTGGTGGACAAGAACACCCGGGTGGACGAGCTGAACCTGGACGTGGGCACCACCGTGTCCGGCGCCGGCGACATCGGCAACCTGAACGTGGGCTCCACTGGCAGCGTGGTGGAGCAGCTCCCTGACCAGATCGTCATCCGCCCGGGCATCGACGCCGACATCGACGGCGAGACCATCGGCAGCGCCGACGCCGCCGAGCTGTCCGCCGAGCCCCGGCTCATGGCGGGCTATCCCTACATGAAGAACATCGCCCCCACCCAGGCGGACGGCGTGTTCAGCGGCAGCAAGCCGGGCACCATCTACTGGGCCATCTCCGCCGTGGCGGACGGCTCGGTGAGCGAGGAGGATCTGATCGAGAACCCGACCTATGGCGGGAATATCTTCCAGAAGCAGGCCGGCAGCATTGACGCCGCCAGCGCCAAGACGGAGTATATCAGCAAGGTGCAGCAGCTCCAGCCCGACGGCACCTACTATGTCAGCGCCATCCTGGTGGACGGCCGGGGCAAGCACAGCCCCCTCAAGGTCATGTCCTTCGCCACCCCCGACGACAAGGAGCCCGCCTTCGTCAAGAACCCCACCATGACCAAGGTCACCACCGACGTGGCCCAGACCACCGTCATGGCCAACAAGGACTGCCTGCTGTACTGGGCGCTGCTGCCCACCGGGGCCCAGGCCCCCACTCCCCAGGAGTTTAAAACCGGCGCCCTAGGCGGCAACTATGGCTATGGCTCGCTGAGTGTGGTGAAGAACGCCGAGATCTCCATCACCGTCAACCGGCAGAAGCTGCGGGAAAAGACCACCTATGACCTGTTCCTGTGGCTCACCGACCACAACGGCGCCAAGAGTATGCCCGCCCCCTTCAAGCTCACCTTCACCACCCCGGACGAGACGCCCCCCGTGGTGACCGCCCCCGTCCAGACCGGTTGGTATGACAACCGCGCGGACGTCACCTTCTCTATGAACGAGGCTCCGGCCACCCTGCACTGGGCAATCGTGGCGGAGGGCAACAGGTCCTTCATCTCCGAGGGGACGGATCTGAGCGATCTGCGCACCAAGATCAAGGTGGAGTCCGGTACGGGCGCGATTGCCAATGGCGCGGCCACCGTGGCGACCGCCTACGCGGATATTATGTTTACCATCAACGGATTGAATACGGCCGACACCAATACCAACAACTATACCCTGTACTACGTGGGCAAGGACGCCGCCGGGAACTACTCAGAGAAGGTGGACTCCATCTCCATCCAGACCCTGGACACCACGCCGCCCACTGTGGTTGACCCGCCGCAGTTCACCGTATATAACGGCAACAATACCAACGAGCCTTTGGCGGATACCGGCGTAAAGCTGGTGTTCTCCGAGCAGATCAAGGGTGGGCCCAACGCGAAGGAAACCTTCCTGGAGCTGTATAACAGGGCCGCGGACGCCAGCTTGACCGGGGAGGCCAAGACGGCGGCCCAGAACGCGCTGGCCAAAGCGCTGTCCGACTGTATTCAACTGTATCAGGTGCCCAGGACGGGCGATGCCGTTCTGCTGAATCCCCCGGACGGCTACACCAGCGACGCGAACGCGGTGCTGGACTTCCGCAACGCCATTGTGACCTACGAAAACGGCAAGCTGGTGGTGTTCCTTCCCGGCGACGGGGATAAGGAGAGCACCGCCATCCGGCTGGAGAGCGGGGCCACCTACTACTTCGAGTTTGACGATGTGTACGACAACGCGTTCAATGCCAACGGGCTGATGGGGGATCCCAACGGATACTACCGGATGAAGAACTTCACCACGGTGTACGCCCAGGTGAACCTGACGGAAAACGATGATTACGTCCGCATCCCCGCGAATGAGACACTGACAACTTCGGGGTTTGCGAATCTGCGCCTGGATATGTGCTTCGAGGTCAACGCCAAATCCACCAACAAGGTGCCCGAGACCGAGCGCTGGGATCTGATCATGCGGAGCAACACCTGGATCGCCATAGACCTCTACCGCCAGACCTTTGACGATAAGGGCCGGCTGCTGGATACAAGCGGCAATTTGGCCCCAAAGGATGAAGCCGGCAATGTGACTGCTGAGACCTGGAAGAAGCTGGGCTCCACCGACTTCATGACCCCGGACGCCGGGAAGGAATATTACAACCGGGGCATGGGCTATGCGGTGCTGGGCAACGACAGCGCCAACGGCAGCTACGGGGTGCTGAAAACCGACCTGAAGCAGGGCTATACCTACCGCTACGGCGTGCACATCACGGCCCTCAAGGGCGAGAAAGAGGGAACCAGCACGACCGTGGATCCCCCCACCTGGAGCGGCACGGTGCAGATGAAGTTTGCCATTATCGCCGGCGGGAGCCGGGCGGTGGCCAATGTGTCCCAGCAGGCGAACGCCGTCTATGACCCCAGCTCCGAGGGCGATATGGGCGGGAACGATGTAAGCATCATCAGCCAGTGGAACACCAAGACGGGCTCGGAAAAGGAGATCCTCCTGCGCAGGCCGTACACCGACACCCGCGTGCCGGAATTCTACACGGACTTCCCCAAGTTTACCCCCACCTCCGGCAGCGTTGACATGGAGCTGCGCCTGACCCGCGGGGGTACGGTCTATTACCTGATCGCCCCGGCGGACGTGGTGAGCCCGTCGGTGCCAAATGGCAATTCGATTTTTAATATTACCAAGAGCACGAACGGGAGCACTACAGATGATGGTAATGACACCAACACTGCGGATGGCATAGCTGCTAAGAAGGAGGCGATTAGTAAGCTGAGCAATGGCGGCGCCCTCACTTATATCCCCCTGAACGGCAGCGAACGGGAGATGTTCAAGGAATACATTGCCTTTACCGAGTACGAAGCGACCTCCGACACCGCCAACGACGGCAAAGCCGCGACCGTCTACTCTGTGCCCACCTTCGATGACATCAGAACCCCGGCCAACGCGGGCTATGACAGGATCGACACCATCAAGTACGGCTCGAAGGTGCTGGGCACCGCGGCGGAGAATGTCCTTGTCTCCGGTCTGAAGGCCGAAACGGATTACTATGTCTACTTTGTCTTCCAGGGCGGCGGCGACCCCGGCCGGGTGGTAGAGTGCTACCGCTTCACAACATCGGAAGCCAAGCCCCCCGTCATCACAATGAATGGCGACGGTTACACGGCCCTCACCATTAACACGACCGATCCGGACGATCCAAGCGGAAATACGCCCTATGTAGACGGCGAGATCTACTATGCCATCGCGGTAATGTCCGGCGGCACCGGCGTCGGCACGCTGCCCGCAATCTTCAGCACCAAATACAGGTGGGGGTCGGACGGCGGGCCATCGTCGAGCACCAGTTCTACGGCTCCTGAGTACACCGTGCTGGAGGCTATGTCGGCGAAGGTGACGAGCGGCGAATTTACGGGCAGAACCTATTTTGAAGCATATGGCGGGATACCCAACATCAATTTGAAGGGCAGAGTGCTACAGTATATTAAGGAGGCGACGGGTACGGGAACCGGTCTGGGCACGGCTCCGATCAAACAGTTCGGCCCGGTGGACGGACCGTCAGTGCCGAATTTTGACTTCAGCGGATGGATGGAGTCCGATGCGGCGGAGTATGTGGTTCTGGCGGCATCGAAGCAGAAAAACGCAGATGATGACGCAAACACCTCTTATGGATTTGGAGCCGCCCGCGGACTGTACAATCCCGACAGGGAAGCCCCTGAATTGCGTACCGGGGGCTGGACAGCCCCAAATGGCAGCCAGATATTCAGTATACCGACGTTTAGCGGCATATTTGAGTCGAAAACCTCAAATGATAACCTGATGGATGATCCCCAGTGGCAAAATACGATCAATTGGGCATCCAGTTATTACAGCGGGACACTTACGATCAGGTTTACGAAACCGCTGTACCAGGTGATACAAGGAACCACATTTGAAGGAAAGGCGGTCGTAGCGGCGAGCAAAACGACTAATATTGATGGAAATACTATGGTTAGATTCACGGATTTGATGACAGCGACCGACGGGACGTGGGATTGTGTGGGGACAAGTACCAGCGCGGCATCCACCTTTACCCTCTCATTTGACCACATTTATAACGGCTGTACGATAAGCTTCCCCAATGAAGGCTATCTCAGAGGGAGCAACCCCAACGGCCTAAGCTGTACAAAGGTGCTGACCTTGACGTTCAGGGCAACAGCGACTACGGCGGACTACGAGAAGGGTATATTGCAGCCGATCCCGCAGCCCGGCTGGGTCTGGTCCTGGGAGTAATGCCGTAGGGAGCGGGCGGCCCTGCCGCCCGCTCCCCCAACAATATGAACCGCGCAAAGGAGTACCGATTATGAGACGAAACAGTTTGCGCCGCCTGGGGGCGCTGGTGCTGGCGCTGGCCCTGTCGCTGACCCTGGCCCCGCCTGTGGGGGCGGCTGACCAGGACTTTTCAGTGAAAATCGTCCCCCCAACTCTCTATGAGGTGAAGGTGAACGATACCTTAAAGCTGACGGCTAACGTTCTCGGCGGCCCAACCCCTGGAGGTACAGATGGAACCGTACGCTACGAGTGGAGGATTAATAATGGCGGCGGGGTTGAATTGACGGATAAAGACACTGACACGGTAACAGTGACCGGGAAGACGGCGGGCAGTTCAGCGACCATCATGGTATACGCCACATGGGCAAAAGATCATTCGGCTGTGAAGACCGTTTACGCTTATGTTACAATATGGGTAGTCGATGAATATTCCGATCCGAATGACATCAAGATCAGAGAGTTCGGGCTGAACGCGGATCACCTCATCTTAAGCATGGACAAGGCACCGACGGGGCAGCTCAACGCTATTATCAAGCCCGACAACGCCACCAACAAGACCGTGACCTGGGAGTCTAAAAACGAGGCCGTGGCCACAGTGGATCAAAACGGCAAGGTCACGGCCCACAAGGAGGGCGGCGCCCGTATAGTGGCTACCGCGGGCGGGAAAAGTTGTGAATGCTCGGTGACTGTGCAGGCCTCCAGCACTCCCGTGGTGCCCGCCACCGGCGTCACCCTGAACAAAAACGCCCTTGGCCTGGCCGTGGGCGGGAGCGAGACCCTTGTGGCCGCCCTCGAGCCGGAGGGCGCCACCGGCACGGTGGCCTGGGCCGTCACCGATGGGGTGGGCGTGGTTACGGTGGATCAAACCGGCAAGGTCACCGCCGTCAAAGCGGGCAACGCCACGGTCACAGCCACCGTGGGGGCGTACAGCGATACGTGCGCGGTGACTGTGAGCGCCGCCGGCGCCACCGGCGTCACCTTCAACAACGACAGCACCATTGTCCGGGGCGCGAAGGACACCAGCCCCTGGGAGCTTTCCGTCTCCCTCACCCCCACGGGCGCGGTCATGCCCGAGGGCGGCGTGATCACATGGAGCGCGGCCCCCAAGCAGGGCACCAGCTCCGATGCTGTCGCCCCCACCGGATGGGAGGGGGCGACGGGGACGACAGTCCGGCTCACGGATCGCGACCCCGGCGACTACACCTTTACGGCGGAGTTTAACGGCGTTACGGCCAGCCGGGATGTGACCGTGTCCGGCATTGTGCTCAACGCCGAAACTGTCACCATTTATGTGGGGCAGACCAGGATGCTGGCGGTGGAAAAGATGTACGGCTATGCCCAGAGCGGCAACGCCTCGGACATCGTGTGGACCAGCTCCGACCCCAGCGTCGTCACCGTGGTAAACGGCGAGCTGCAGCCCTGGAAGCTGGGCACCGCGGTCATCACCGCCAACAAGAACGGCTACACTGCCACCTGCAAGGTGACGGTGGCGGAGGACGAGGACGCCGTGATCAACGGCCCGTCCGCCACGGCCAGCGAGCCGCTGACCTTCAACACCTTGTACAGCCAGATCAACGCCCTCAGCCTGAAAAGGACCCAGGTGCTGGGCGCCGACGGCAAGGTGGAGACGGCAGGCTCGCCGCTGAACTACATCACCAACGTGACGGTGCCCGTGGAGCAGGGAACCCTGTACTATAACTACGACTCCGAGGCCAACACCGGCGCGGGGGTGGGTGCCACCGACCGCTTTGTGAACTATCCCACCGCTTCCATCCTGGAGACGCTGGATAAGCTGTACTTCGTCCCCCGCCAAGGCTTCAACGGCACGGCGGAGATCAGCTTTGTGGGGTGGGCCCAGAACGGCTCGTCCTTTTCCGTCACCGTCAAGGTGGAGGTGCGGGGCTCCCAGGGCATCCTTTATAAGACCACCTCTGGCCAGCCCGCCTATTTCCAGGGCAGCGACTTCAATGCCTACTGCCGGGCCCAGAACGGCCGGGATCTGAGCTATGTCACCTTCAACCTGCCCCAGTCCAGCCAGGGCGGGCTGTACTACGGCTATATGGCCCAGGGGCAGTACGCCGGAAAGGTGTCCACCACCACCCAGTACGGCCGAACCGGCAAGAATACCATTGATGACGTGTGCTTTGTGCCCAGCGAGTCCTTTGTGGGCGTGGTGAACGTCAGCTTCCGGGGCGTGGACACGGCGGGGAAATCCTTCAACGGCCAGGTGGTGATCAACGTCACCTCCCCCAGCACCACCGGGGACAAGGGCAACGTCTACCAGACCGGCCAGTGGGGCGAGCCCGTGAAGCTCCAGCCCAGCCTGTTCAATTCCGCCTGCCAGGCCACCATTGGGGACACCCTGGCCTATGTGCGTTTCCAGCTGCCCGACTACAGGGAGGGCGTGCTGTACTACGACTACAAGAGCGCCGGGAACTACGACAGCCGGGTGGATTCCAACACCCGCTACTACTACAGCGGCAGCCCGGGACTGGGCGGCGTGACCTTCGTGCCCGCCTCCAACGAGGCGGAGCGGGTGTCCATCCCCTATACCGGCTACGGCGAGGGGGGCACCTCCTTTACCGGCACCCTGTACATCACCCTGGGGGAGGAGGAGCGAACCAGCGTCTACTATTCGGTGGGCAAGGGCGGGGTTGTGACCTTCAACGCCAACGACTTCAACAACGTGGCCCTGTACCAGATGGGAACCAGCCTGGAGTATGTGACGTTCCAGCTGGGCGGTCTGACCCTGGGGCAGCTGTATTACAACTACCGCGGGACGTATAGCTATAATACCCCGGTGGTGTCGGGCGCGGCCTACTACCGGTATTCCGGGAACAGCTGGCTCCAGCGGCTGGATCAGATCTCCTTCCACGCCGGCACCACCGCCGGCAGCAACACCATTCCCTTCACCGGCTACTCCGCCGCGGACAACCTGGGGCGGCGCCAGTCCTTCCAGGGCGAGCTGGTGCTCCAGGTGGGGGCGGAGTCCCCGGCGGACGTCACCCTGTCGGGGTACAGCTCCAGCCAGATCGGCCTGTCCTCCTACGGGATCAGCGCGGTGTGCCGCCAGGTGATGAACCAGGAGCTGTCCTATATCCGGATCACCAGCCTGCCCGACGCGGAGCAGGGAAAGCTGTACTACGGCTACAACGGCTTCAAAACGGGGAGTGAGGTCAAGAACGGCGACCGGTATTACTGCCTGGGTACGCCCAGCATCGACCAGCTCAGCTTTGTCCCCCGGGGCGGATACTCCGGTCAGGCGGAGATCACCTACATCGGTTACAATCGGAACGGCGGGGAGCAGGTCAGCGGCAAGATTGTGCTGAGCATTTCCCGCGCCGCCACCAGCCGGCTCTACAACGACATGGGCAACCACGGCTGGGCGGTGGACGCGGTGGAGTTCCTCAGCCTGAACGGAATCATACAGGGCGTGGGCGGCGGCCGCTATAATCCCACCGGGCAGATCACCAAGGGGGACTTCGCCCTGATGCTGGTGCGGGCCTTCGGTTTCACGGCCAGCGGCACCGTCCGCTTCAACGATGTGCCCGCCGACAGCTACTATGCCCAGGCTATCAGCGTCGCCCACCAGTTGGGGATCGCCACCGGCTACAACGGCAGCTTTGAGCCCAGGCGGGCCCTCAGCCGGCAGGAGGCCATGCTGATGGTATACCGGGCGCTGAAGGCGGACGGCGACCCCCTGAACAACGGCCTGACCGCAGATCTGAGTGTCTACCGAGACAGCGGGCAGATCGCCGCCGAGGCCCGCCCTGCCCTGGGGGCTCTGATCCTGATGGGCGTGGTGGAGGGGGATGGCAACGGCACCCTGCGCCCCCAGGATCAGCTGAACCGGGCGGAGACGGCCAGCCTGCTGCACCGCCTGATGACGTTGTAAGGACCTGCATTCCCAGACGGCATTCGAGGCTGTGAATACAGGTTCTAACTCCAGACTGTCGGAAAGGAGGCTTGGGGCATGACGCAGACGCCCCAAAAGAGTTGGATTATGGATCCCGGCCTGGAGCCTGGAATGGCGGTGGAAGTGCTGAGCCTGGAAAACCGTCTGATCCGGATGACCCGGGTGGAGAACTGTCACAACGGTGCGGTGACCCTCCGGGACGCCAAAGGGGATAATTTGCCCCGGATGGTGTATAACCAGGAGCTGAAGCTGCGGTTTTTCCGCGGCGCGGACAGCACCCTGCTCCAGGGAAAGATCTGCGGCAGCACCGACCAGATTTGGAAGGTGGATCGGCTGGAGCGCAAGTTCGCCCGGGAGCAGCGGGCCTTCTTCCGCCAGCGGATCAGCACCAGTGTGTTGGGCAAGTGCTACCGCCGCACCTCCCGGGGAACTGTCCTGAAGGATGGAACCCCCTGCCGGGTGCTGGATGTGAGCGCCGGCGGGCTGCTGCTGGCCAGCCTGGAGAGCTTTGTGCTGGAGGAGCGGCTGATCGTCGCCGAGGTGCAGCTCACCAGAACTATGGCTCCCTTTGCCTTTCAGTGCCAGGTGCGCCGGGCGGGAGGACGAGAGGGGGGCCTGACTCGGTACGGCTGCCAGTTCGAGTCATTACACCCCAAGGATCAGGATCGCCTGCTCCAGGCCATTTTCACCGTTCAGCGGGAGGAGCTCCGGCTACAGAAGGAGCAGGGGGGACGGTAGTCCTTCCGCCGGGAACAATCTGATAGAGGAAGCCAGCGCGGCCCCGCCGGAACCGGCGGGGCCGCGCTTTTGCGTATCCTGTGGCATATTCAGCAAATCGACGAAAGGCGGCGGCTTCTGAATGAAAATTTTGCACCTTATTGATGGAAAATAGAAAAGTTAAGGGGTAAAATCTACGGAGTATCTGACAAAACCTCAGAAAAATTCGGGAAGAAGATTGTGGAAATCAACCCTTGAAATTGCGAGGGGAAGGGCTATAATAGGGCAAACATGGGTGGGGAGGCGCCCATGGGCCGGGGGAGCACCCCGGGCAAGACATCCACTTACCCCGCCTTGGAAGGAGGCAAACTCATCATGACCAAGGACTTAACCACAGGCAGCCCCATGCGGCTGATTCTGAATTTTACGCTGCCCACCCTGTTTGGCCTGCTGTTCCAGCAGTTCTACAATCTGGTGGACGCCATGATTGTGGGCAAGCTGCTGGGTTCCCAGGCCCTGGGCGCGGTGGGCTCCACCGGATCCATCAACTTTTTTGTGATTGGCTTCTGCCTGGGGGTGTGCTCCGGCTTCGCCATCCCCGTGGCCCAGAGAATGGGAGCCAAGGACTACCCCCAGATGCGCCGATTCGCGGCCAACGCCGCCTACCTGTCCGCCGCCATCGCCCTGGCGCTGACGGTGGTGACCGCCCTGTTCTGCGGGGACATCCTCACCGCCATGGACACCCCCGCCGACCTGTATGCGGACGCCTACGCCTATATCTTCATTATTTTTCTGGGCATACCGGCGGTGTTCCTCTATAATCTGCTGGCCTGCATCATCCGGGCGCTGGGCGACAGCCGTACCCCGGTGTATTTCCTGGCCCTGTCCGCGGGGCTGAACATCGTGCTGGATCTGGCCCTGATCCTGCTGTTCGACCTGGGAGTGGCTGGGGCGGCCATCGCCACGGTGGCGTCCCAAGCGGTGTCCGGCGTGGCCTGCCTGGTGTACATGGTGCGCCGGTTCCCCATACTCCACGTCACCCGGGAGGAGCGCCAGCCCAACCTGGATGCCTGCAAGACCCTTTGTGCCATGGGCCTGCCCATGGGCCTGCAATATTCCATCACCGCCATCGGCTCTATTGTGATGCAGGTGGCCGTCAACGGCCTGGGCAGCGTGTACGTCACCGCCGTGGCCACCGCCAACAAGCTCCAGCAGCTGCTGGCCTGCCCCTTTGACGCCATGGGCTCCGCCATGGCCACCTACTGCGGCCAGAACGTGGGCGCGGGCCAGCTGGATCGGCTGCGGCAGGGGGTGCGCTCCTGCTCCCTGCTGGGGCTGGGCTACGCCATCATCGCCTTTGTGTCTATGCTGTTCCTGGCGCCCCAGGCCACCATGCTGTTCCTGGATCCCGCCGAGGGCGGGCTGGATACCCTGGTGGCCCTCACCGCTCAGTATACCGTGGTGCTCACCGCGTTTTTCTTCCCCCTGGCCCTGGTGAACATCCTGCGCTTCTCCATCCAGGGCATGGGCTTCAGCGCCCTGGCCATCCTGGCGGGGGTGCTGGAGATGATCGCACGGACGGTGGTGGGCTGGTTCTTTGTCCCCGCCATCGGCTTCCCTGCCGCCTGCTTCGGCTCCCCGGCGGCGTGGATCTGTGCGGATCTGTTCCTGATCCCGGCCTGCCTCGGGTGTATCGCCCACCTGCGGCGGAGGCATCCCACCGCTGGTCTGGAAACCCTTTCCAAGACTGCCGTAAGCACCCAATAAGAGGGAAAAAGAGGATGGAATACCGCCTTGACAGGGGCGGGGAACCTTTGCTAAAATAAAATCCGGCGGGCAGCGCGGGAAGGTGAAAGGCCCTCCCGCGCTGTTCTTATACGAATTCTTCATAAAACGGTGAAACCGTTTTATGGGGCCGCGGAACGCGGCCCGACGGCGAAGCCGTCAAGAATGTTGTCAATCCTTTTCTTGGCGCGCCGCAGGCGCGGCGGCGCGAAGCGCCGCGATAAAAAGGTTAAAACCTTTTTATCAAGAAACAGTATTACGCCGCCTGCTTGCGGGCGGCACGGCAAAAAATTTGGTGGCCCGGGCCGCCGGAACAGGGGGGGATTTGGAATGGACGCGGGTTGCCATGAGGAGCTGTGCCAGGTGCTGGCAGACCATGCCAGACGCTACCCCCTGATGGATCCCCGGGACGTGATCAAGCTGATCTTCCAGAACGAGTTCGGCGGGGAGCACCTGATCAGCGAGCCCAACGCCACCCTGGCCTGGCTTCGGGCGGAGCGGGCCTCCACCCCCTACGACCCCACCGTGTCCCCGGTGGAGGACATCGGAAACGGCATGGTGCGGGTGGCGCTGGCGGCGATGGAGTTTACCGACGCTGCCCTGCGCACCCTGAACCGGGACTTTGTCCGCTCCGCCCAGCTCCACGTAGGGCGGCGGAAAACCTTCCTGGAGAAGCTGGACACCCTGCGGATGCTGGCGGAGGACAGGCTGTTCTCCTTCACCCGGCAGGAGCTGGAGCGGTATCTGGAAAGCTATATCAAGTCGGGCTGCTGCCCCCTGTCCCACAGCCCCGCCTACCGGGCGGCTTACCGGCCCGCCTACCGGGTGGTGAAGCGCTGCAACTCCCTGGTGGCGCTGGCCTGGGAGCTGGAACGGCTCCGGGATCAGGGGGGACGGGCACTGGTGGCCATTGATGGGCGGTGCGCCTCGGGCAAGAGCTCCCTGGCCGCCTGCCTGGGGGCGCGGCTGGGCCTGCCAGTGGTGCATATGGACGACTTCTTTCTTCGCCCGGATCAGCGCACCCGGGAGCGGTTGGCCAAGCCTGGGGAAAACGTGGATCATGAGCGGTTCCTGGCCCAGGTGCTGGAGCCCCTGGGGGCGGGGAAGCCGGCGGTGTACCGGCCCTGGTCCTGCCGCACTGGGACGCTGGGGGAGGAACGGGTTGTGGCGCCGGCCCCGGTGGTGTTGGTGGAGGGCTCCTATTCCTGCCACCCGGAGCTGTGGGACTGCTATACCCGCAGGGTGTTTCTGACGGTGGAGCCGGAGGAGCAGCTCCGGCGCGTCCAAGGCCGGGACGGCCCGGATCGGCTGAAGGATTTCCAGGAGCGGTGGATTCCCCTGGAGGAGCGGTACTTCAGCGCCTTCCAGATCGAGGATCGTTGCGATTACCAGCTTGAACTATAAGAAAGCAGCCCCCCGGCTTTGCCGGGGGGCTGCTTTAACAGGTTGAGTTATGCCACGGCGGAGAAGGGGGCCCGGGAATTCTGATCCTCCTTGGGCTGCTGCTGGGCCTGCTGGCTGTCCGCCGCCTTGGTGACGGTGCGGGTGGTGCCGCCGGACACGTAGGCCTTGCCGCACTCCGGGCAGATGGCGGTGTGGTAGGTGACGGACTGGTTCACCACCTTGCGGCCCTCCTGGCGGGCCTTGGCCTGCTCCCGTACCACGTGCTCGTTCTCATGGCCCCGCACGGCGGAGGCCGCCAGCTCGGGAGCCACGTTGGTGGGGGTCTTGAAGGACACGCCGGGGTCGTCCGAGCCGTCCTGGTACTTGCGCTCCTTGCAGGTCTGGCATTCGCCCTCCTCCATCACCTCCTGGGCGCTCTTGGAGCCCTCCACAGCGGGGTTCTGCTCCTGGGCCAGGGGGTTGGCGTCCTGGGCGCCGTCCTTCTGGCCGGGGAGGGCGGGGGCCTGGGCCTGCTGGGCGCCCGCGGCCTGGGCGGCGGGATCGCCGGGCTGCTGCATCCGCATCCGCACTGCCATGGCGGCGGGGTCGGAGTTGTAGCGCAACAGGGCGGAGGCGGCGGGATCCTCGTCGGTCGTCACCGGGCGGGCCGGCGTGACGGGCTGGACAGGCGCCTCGGGCTGAGCGGCCTTTCGCACGCCCCACTGGGGGGCGGAGCGTTGGGCGGCCTGGGCCTGCTCCGGGCCGCGGGTCAGGGCGGCACGGCTGGCATAGGCCGCTCCGTAGGCGGCATAGCTGCCGTAAGGAGAGATACCGTTCAACATGACGATCACCTCATAGGCTCAGAAATGAGCAAATACTCTTACCTTAATTATAACAGAGAACGGGGAAAATGCAAGCCTATTTCAGCGGATTCCCCGCAATTTGACAAACGATTCCCCTGATGCTAAAATAAACACGGCGCTGTCGTGAAAACGGTAGGCGGTTGGCTACATCACCCCGAAAGGGGGTGTAGAGAAATGCTGATTACTGTGACGTTTTATGTCCATAAGTGGGCAATTACGGTTCAGGTAAAATGCAGAAACCGCCACTCGGCCAAGTGACGGTTTCTTAAAGCAATTTAAGAACACTTAACTGGGCCAACCGCTTACCGGCAGCGCCTATTTATATGATACACGCTGGAAGGCGGTTTGTCAAGTAGGGGCCCCTGCGTCATTTTCGCCGGGATTTTGGGTAGGGCGTTCTCACGTCGGTGAGCCCCACCAGATAATCCACGCTGGTTTGGTAGAATTCGGCCAGCTTGACGGCGTCTGACAGTGAAAGCGCCGCCAGTCCACGCTCGACCTTTGAGTAGTTGGACTGATTGCCATGCAGATATTCCGCAATCTGCTTCTGCGTCAGGTCAGCATCTTCCCGTAAATCTCGGATTCTCAGATACATGAAACATCACCAATTCCATGATAGCGTAGGTTAAATTTACCTATTGACAAAAAGGTGAAATTTATATACGATATCCGTGGGTGATATTGTATGCTGAATTATAAAGAATTATATTACAAAATGGTTAATGCCTCGGAGGATGCCATCAATCTTCTGGAGGATGCCGTCAAGATTCTGATTGCCGCCCAGCGGGAGTGTGAGGAACAGGTCATCTCCGAGGGGGACAATCCGCCTGGGGGGAACCTCACCGTATTGCCCAGGCATGAGGACAAAGAATAGAGAATCCCCTCCCGCTTGTGGAGGGGATTCTTTAGGTTACAGCAGCCGGGCCCGCTCCAGCTGGCGGCGGACGGGGACGCCCACCAGCAGAGCCGCGGCCATCTTCAGCAGGTCAAAGGGGATGAAGGGGAACACGCAGGCCGCCAGCGCCTTTTGCAGCTCCACCCCGGCCTGGAAGCAGTACCAGGCGGTGCCGAAGGCGTACAGGACGGCGGTGCCCAGCACCAGCCCTAAGAGTTGCACGGCCACGGCGATCCAGCCCTTCCCGTCCTGCCCCCCGAAGCGGCGGAAGGCCCACTGGACGACAAAGCCCGCCAGCAGCGCCATGGGCAGATAGCCCACCAGATAGCCCCCCGTGGGGCCCAGCAGCCGGGCGGCGCCCCCCATGTAGTTGCTGAACACCGGCAGGCCGGCAAAGCCCACCAGCAGATACACCAGCACGCTGACTGTCCCCCACAGTCCCCCCAGCAGGTATACCGTGAGGTAGATGGCGAAGGTGGCCCCGGTGATGGAGATGGGGCCGATGGGGAGGGAGATGGGGGCGATGACGCAGAGTACGGCGGCCATTACTCCGCACAGGGCGAGCTGTCGGACGTTGACGTTTGCTGTGGCGGTCATAGGGATCCCTCCATTGTAAACTTATTTCAATGGTTAGTATACAATCAAGCCTACTGCCTGTCAAGCGGTTTTTGGAAAATTTCCCCCACTCCCCTGATTGATTCTTGCGGGTATTTGTGATATGATAAAAAGAAAGAGTAATGCAGCCTGTGATGGGCCGCCCGGCAGGGCGGCCGCCTTTGAGGGGGAAGTATTTGTGGATACCGCAGCATATGGGGAGCCCTGGGAAGCCGTTCCTGAGGGCGGGCCCCACGTATCCCAGGAGGAACTGGGCGATATCATCGGCAGCCTGAGCCGCCTGTTTTTTTCCACCTACTATATCAACCTGGAGCAGGACACCTTCCGCCCCGTCACCCAGCTGCGCCGGGTGGGGGAGGTGCTGGGCAACGAGGTGAACTGCACCTCTGCGCTGCGCATTTACGCCCAGTATTTCATCCACCCCGACGATCAGGCGGAGTACCTTCGGGTGATGAATGTGGACTACATCCGGCAGGAGCTGCGCTGGTGGAAGCCCTGCATTGCGGTGGAGTACCGCAGGCGGGATGAGGAGTCGGACAGCTGGAGCTGGGTGCGGGCCAGCGCCGTGCTGGCCCGGGCCGGGGAGGATGATATGCCCCTTACCGCCGTCTACGTGGCCCAGGATATCAGCGACACCAGACGCCTGCCCAGCGCGTGATCGTCCGTCGTCCGCGGCCCTCCCGTGGGGGCCGGAACGGGAACATACTGTAAAGTCGAGGGGAAGCCCATGGAGAATTTGGATAAGATACTGGTGATCGACGACAGCCCTGTACAGACCGAGTTTTTGGCCTCCATCTTAAAGCCCGACTACGAGATCACCGCCTGCCACACCGCCGAGGCGGGATTGCGCGCCGCCAAGGAGGGGGGCTTCTCCCTGATCCTGCTGGACGTAGTGATGCCTGAGATGGACGGCTTCACCCTTTTGCGGGAGCTGAAGGGCACGGAGCTGACCCGGTACATCCCCGTGATCCTCCTCACCAGCCTGACCGATATCCAGTATGAGGAGCGGGGGCTGCTGCTGGGGGCGGTGGACTATGTGACCAAGCCCTTCAGCCCGGTGATCATCAAGGCCCGGGTGAACGCCCATATTCAGCTCTACCACTATCAGATGCAGTTCCGGCGTCAGGCCATGGTGGATGAACTCACCGGCGTGGCCAACCGCCGCCGGTATGAGGAGGAGTACCCGGTGCGCTGGCGGGAGGCCATCCGCTTCGAGCTGCCCTTCTCCATCTGTATGTTCGACATCGACAAGTTCAAGTTGTATAATGACACCTTCGGCCACCCCGCCGGGGATCAGGTCATCGCCGCCGTGGCCAAGACTGCGGCCTCCTATTTCCAGCGCTCCACCGACCTCTTTGCCCGGTACGGCGGGGAGGAGTTCGTGGCCCTGTTCCTGGGCAGCGAGGGCCGCACCGCCTTTGAATTCCTGAAAACTGTCCGTCAGGCGGTGGAGGAGCTGCACCTCCAGCACAATTCCCCCGTCAGCCCCTGGGTGACCATCAGCGTGGGGGGCGTCACCGTGGTGCCCACCACCGAGCACAGCCCGGAGGAGTTCCTCCAGCGGGCCGACGCCATGCTCTATGACGCGAAGAACTTCGGCCGGAACATGGTGGTGTGGTGCGACGAGAGCCACCGGCAGCTCCGGGAGCGGCAGTAATTTTCCATATCAGACAGGCGTCCCCCGGCTTGATGGCCGGGGGACGAAAATTTATGCCGCTCCGCGCCAAATTTT
This sequence comes from uncultured Oscillospiraceae bacterium, assembly GCA_910584285.1. Taxonomy (GTDB): domain Bacteria; phylum Bacillota; class Clostridia; order Oscillospirales; family Oscillospiraceae; genus Enterenecus. The sequence continues at coordinate 61,286 of CAJTYK010000003.1, read as the reverse complement.
TCTTGACGCGGGGCGGCGTTTATGGTACAATAAGCTGCTTTTGTATGCAGCAAAGAAGGGGAGGACACTCCCCCAACATAAGTACAGTATAGCAGGCCGCGGAGAAAAGCGCAAGGGGAAATGGGAAAGCTGTGACAACAGCCCCACGCGTATCATAATCGGCGGCCCCGAAATTCTGACGAAGTGGAGCGTGATTGGCAAATGGCGAGAGCGGTCAAAGACGTCTGGTACGGCAAGACCATGCGCAAGAGCTTCGCCCGCAGCGAGGAGATCCTGGAGATGCCCTACCTCCTGGAGATCCAGAAGAAGTCCTACAACTGGTTCCTGGAGACCGGCCTCCAGGAGGTGTTTAACGATGTGGACTCCATCACTGACTACGCGGGCAACCTGGAGCTGTCCTTCATCAGCTTCTCCATGGACGATCCCCCCAAGTACACCATCGAGGAGTGCAAGGCCCAGGACATGACCTACGCCGCCCCCATGAAGGTGCAGGTGCATCTGCGCAACAAGGCCACCAACGAGATCAAGGAGCAGGACATTTTTATGGGGGACTTCCCCATCATGACCGACGCGGGCACCTTCGTGATCAACGGCGCGGAGCGGGTCATCGTCTCCCAGATCGTCCGCTCCCCCGGGGTGTACTACGCCAAAAACGCGGACAAGGCGGACAACATCACCTTTGCCTCCACCGTCATCCCCTACCGGGGGGCGTGGCTGGAGTATGAGACGGATCTGTCCGATATCTTCTACGTCCGCATCGACAAGAACCGCAAGCTGCCCGTCACGTGCCTCATCCGGGCCATCGGCCCCCGCACCGACGCGGGCATCACCGAGCTGTTCGGGGAGGATCCCCGGATTCTTGCCACCCTGGAAAAGGACTCCTGCAAGACCTATGAGGAGGCCCTGCTGGAGATCTACCGGAAGCTGCGTCCCGGCGAGCCCCCCACGGTGGACTCCGCCGAGAGCCTGCTCACCGCCCTGTTCTTCGACCCCCGCCGGTACGACCTGTCCAACGTGGGCCGGTACAAGTTCAACAAGAAGCTGGCCATCTGGACCCGGCTGTCCGGTCAGAAGCTGGCCGCCCCGGTGGCGGACCCCTCCACCGGCGAGATTATTGCGGAGGCAGGCGAGGTGCTCACCCGGGATCGGGCCCGGGAGCTGGAGGCCCTGGGTGTCAACGAGGCGGTGGTGGAGGTGGACGACCTCCACACCGGTGTGCACATGGTGAAGGTGTTCTCCAACGGCATGGTGGACATGAAGGGCTTTGTGGACTTCGACCCCGCCCAGGCGGGCGTCACCGAGAAGGTGCGCTTCGCCGCGCTGAAGGACCTGCTGGCCAAGCGGGAGGCGGAGAAGCTGTCCCAAGAGGACTTCTTCGAGTTGATCCACGACCATATGGACGAGCTCATCCCCAAGCACATCACGGTGGACGACATCATGGCCTCCATCAACTACCTGAACTGCCTGGCCTTCGGCGTGGGCAGCGCGGATGACATCGACCACCTGGGCAACCGCCGCCTGCGCTGCGTGGGCGAGCTGCTCCAGAACCAGTTCCGCATCGGCTTCACCCGCATGGAGCGGGTGATCCGGGAGCGCATGACCATCCAGGACCTGGACATGGTGACTCCCCAGGCCCTGATCAACATCCGGCCTGTCACCGCGGCCATTAAGGAGTTCTTCGGCTCCAGCCCCCTGTCCCAGTTTATGGATCAGACCAACCCCCTGGCGGAGCTGACCCACAAGCGCCGCCTGTCCGCCCTGGGCCCCGGCGGCCTGTCTCGGGATCGGGCCTCCTTCGACGTGCGGGATGTGCACTACTCCCACTACGGCCGTCTGTGCCCCATTGAGACGCCGGAAGGTCCCAACATCGGCCTGATCTCCTACCTGGCGTCCTACGCCCGGGTGAACCGGTACGGCTTCATCGAGGCCCCCTATCGCCGGACGGAGAAGGTGCTGGACGAGAACGGGAAGTGTGTGGCTGTCAAGGTCACCGATCAGGTGGACTATATGACCGCCGACATGGAGGACGAGTTCAACGTGGCCCAGGCCACCGAGCCGGTGGACGAGAACGGCTACTTTGTCCGCGCCCGTGTGGCCTGTCGCCACCGCAACGAGATCATCGAGGTGGATCGGGACCGGGTGGACTATGTGGACATCTCCCCCAAGATGATGGTGTCCGTGGCCTCCGCCCAGATCCCCTTCCTCCAGAACGACGACGCCAACCGGGCCCTGATGGGCGCCAATATGCAGCGGCAGGCGGTGCCCCTGCTCACCACTGAGGCCCCCATCGTGGCCACCGGCCAGGAGTACAAGAACTGCCAGGACTCCGAGGTGGCCGTGCTGGCCGAGGGGGACGGCGTGGTGACCGCCGTGGACGCCACCCACGTCACCGTGCGCTACGACGGCAAGGGGGAGAAGGACTACAAGCTCACCAAGTTCCTGCGCTCCAACCACGGCACCTGTATCAACCAGCGGCCCATTGTGGCGGTGGGCGACCAGGTGCACGCCAAGGACACCCTGGCCGACGGCCCCTCCACCTCCCAGGGGGAGATCGCCCTGGGCAAGAACATCCTCATGGGCTTCATGACCTGGGAGGGCTACAACTACGAGGACGCCATCCTGCTCAATGAGCGGATGGTGAAGGAGGACGTGTTCACCTCCATCCACATCGAGGAGTACGAGACCGAGGCCCGGGACACCAAGCTGGGCCCCGAGGAGATCACCCGGGATATCACCAACGTGGGCGAGGACGTGCTCAAGGATCTGGACGAGCGGGGCATCATCCGCGTAGGCGCGGAGGTGCGGGCTGGCGACTATCTGGTGGGCAAGGTCACCCCCAAGGGCGAGACCGAGATGACGGCCGAGGAGCGCCTGCTCCGGGCCATCTTCGGCGAGAAGGCCCACGAGACCCGGGACACCTCCCTGAAGGTGCCCCATGGCGAGTACGGCATCGTGGTGGACGTGAAGGTGTTCACCCGGGAGGAGGGCGCGGAGCTGTCCCCCGGGGTCAACCAGGTGGTGCGGGTCTACATCGCCCAGAAGCGGAAGATCTCCGTGGGCGATAAAATGGCCGGCCGCCACGGCAACAAGGGCGTGGTGTCCCGCATCCTGCCCCAGGAGGATATGCCCTTCCTGCCCGACGGCACCCCCCTGGACATCGTGCTCAACCCCCTGGGCGTGCCCTCCCGTATGAACATCGGCCAGGTGCTGGAGGTCCATCTGGGCTACGCCGCCAAGGCTTTGGGCTGGAAGGTGGCCACCCCCATCTTCAACGGCGCCGACGAGCAGGATATCGCCGACACCCTGAAGCTTGCCGGCCTCCGGGAGGACGGCAAGAGCTGGCTGTACGACGGCCGCACCGGCGAGCGGTTTGACAACCCCGTCACCGTGGGCTACGTCTACTTCCTCAAGCTCCACCACCTGGTGGACGACAAGATCCACGCCCGCTCCACCGGCCCCTACTCCCTGGTGACCCAGCAGCCCCTGGGCGGCAAGGCCCAGTTCGGCGGCCAGCGCTTCGGCGAGATGGAGGTGTGGGCGCTGGAGGCCTACGGCGCGGCCTACACCCTCCAGGAGATTCTGACTGTGAAATCTGACGACGTGACCGGCCGCGTGCGCACTTACGAGTCCATCGTCAAGGGCTACAACGTGCCCAAGCCTGGCGTGCCTGAGTCCTTCAAGGTGCTGGTGAAAGAGCTCCAGGCCCTGTGCCTGGATATCCAGGTGTTGGACGAGAACGGCAACGAGATCGAGCTGAAGGACGACGACGAGGACAACTACCAGCCCGGCCGCTTCCGCGACGACGACTACGACCGCTATCAGGACGTGGGCAGCGAGAGCGAGTTTGCCGACGCGGGCTTCACCATGAAGGAGAGCAGCGACGACGACGATCTGACCGCCGCTGACGACGAGGACGCCGGGGAGGACGACGACTCCTACGGCGAGGAAGACTGAGAAGGGAGGGTGAGATCATGAGCTACGCTGAGTTTAACGCCATCCGCATTGGCATCGCCTCCCCGGAGCAGATCCGCGAGTGGTCCTTCGGCGAGGTGAAGAAGCCGGAAACCATCAACTACCGCACCCTCAAGCCTGAGCGGGACGGCCTGTTCTGCGAAAAGATCTTTGGCCCCACCAAGGACTGGGAGTGCCACTGTGGCAAGTATAAAAAGATCCGCTTCAAGGGCAAGATCTGCGACCGCTGCGGCGTGGAGGTCACCCGGGCCAAGGTGCGCCGGGAGCGCATGGGCCACATCGAGCTGGCCGCCCCCGTGTCCCACATCTGGTACTTCAAGGGTATCCCCTCCCGGATGGGCCTGCTGCTGGACATCAGCCCCCGGATTCTGGAGAAGGTGCTGTATTTCGCCGCCTATATCGTCACCGATCCCGGCCCCGAGTACACCCACCTCACCAAGAACCAGATCCTCACTGACGCGGAGTATAAGAAGCTGCGGGAGTATTACGAGGACGACTTCCAGGCCGGCATGGGCGCGGAGGCGGTGAAGAAGCTGCTGTCCGACCTGGATCTGGAGGAGCTGTCCGCCTCCCTGCGGGCCCAGATGAAGGACGCCAGCGGCCAGAAGAAGGCCAAGATCGTCAAGCGCCTGGAGGTGGTGGACGCCTTCCGCATCTCCGGCAACAAGCCGGAGTGGATGATCATCGACGTGCTGCCCGTCATTCCCCCGGAGCTGCGCCCCATGGTGCAGCTGGACGGCGGCCGGTTCGCCACCTCTGACCTGAACGATCTGTACCGCCGGGTGATCAACCGAAACAACCGCCTGAAGCGCCTGATCCAGCTCAACGCGCCGGATATCATCGTGCGCAACGAGAAGCGGATGCTCCAGGAGGCGGTGGACGCCCTCATCGACAACGGCCGCCGGGGCCGGGCCGTCACCGGGGCCAACAACCGGGCGCTGAAGTCCCTGAGCGACATGCTCAAGGGCAAGCAGGGCCGGTTCCGCCAGAACCTGCTGGGCAAGCGGGTGGACTACTCCGGCCGTTCCGTCATTGTCGTCGGCCCCGAGCTGAAGATCTACCAGTGCGGCGTGCCCAAGGAGATGGCCATCGAGCTGTTCCGTCCCTTCGTCATGAAGAAGCTGGTGGAGAGCGGCATCAGTAACATCAAGGCCGCCAAGAAGGAAGTGGACAAGGGCTCCCCCGCCGTGTGGGATGCCCTGGAGTCCGTCATCAAGGAGCACCCCGTCATGCTCAACCGGGCGCCCACCCTGCACCGCCTGGGTATCCAGGCCTTTGAGCCGGTGCTGGTGGAGGGCCGGGCCATGAAGCTCCACCCCCTGGTGTGTACTGCCTTCAACGCCGACTTCGACGGCGACCAGATGGCCATACACGTCCCCCTGTCCGCCGAGGCCCAGGCCGAGGCCCGCATCCTCATGCTGGCTGCCAACAACCTGCTCAAGCCGTCGGATGGCGGGCCGGTGACCGTGCCCACCCAGGACATGGTGCTGGGCTCCTACTACCTGACCTATGAGCGGGATCCCGCCTATGACCCCGACTTCGCCTATCAGACCACGGACGAGGCCGCCAAGGCGCTGGCCGACGGCGTGGTGGCAGACAACGACCGGATCTGGGTGCGGGACGACGAGGCCAACCGCTGGTATCGCACCACCCCCGCCCTGTGCGCTGAGGCCAAGGACGGCAAGGCGGAGGAGGTCTACAACGTGTTCTCCGACGACGGCGAGGCCCAGCTGGCCTACGCCGAGGGAGTGCTGGATCTCCACGAGCCCATTCTGGTGCGCCGCTCCGCCGTTATCGACGGCGAGAGCCGCCACAAGCTGGTGCGCACCACCGTGGGCCGTCTGCTGTTCAACGAGGGCATCCCCCAGGATCTGGGCTTTGTGGATCGCAGCGACCCGGAGCAGGTGTTTGAGCCCGAGATCAACTTCATGTGCGGCAAGAAGCAGCTGGGCAAGATTGTGGATCGCTGCATTAACCAGCACGGCTTCACCCGCTCCGCCGAGGTGCTGGACACCATCAAGGCCCGGGGCTACAAGTTCTCCACCCGGGGGGCATTGACCGTGGCCATCGCGGACATGACGGTGCCCGACGAGAAGCGGGAGCTCATCGCCGCCACGGAGAAGGAAGTCGTCAAGATCGAGAACCAGTACAAGCGGGGCTTCCTCACCAACGACGAGCGCTACCGTCTGGTGGTGTCCGCCTGGGAAAAGACCACCGCCGACGTGTCCGACGCCCTCCAGGCGTCCATGGACCGCTACAACCCCATCTTCATGATGGCGGACTCCGGCGCCCGTGGTTCCCAGGCCCAGATCCGTCAGCTGGCTGGTATGCGTGGCCTGATGGCCGACACCTCCGGCCGCACCATCGAGATCCCCATCAAGTCCAACTTCCGAGAGGGCCTGACGGTGCTGGAGTACTTCATCTCCTCCCGAGGCGCCCGAAAGGGCATGGCGGACACCGCCCTGCGTACTGCCGACTCCGGTTACCTCACCCGCCGCCTGGTGGACGTGTCCCAGGAGGTCATTATCCGGGAGGAGGACTGCGGCACCCACGACGGGATCACCGTGTCCGAGATCAACGAGAACGGCCAGGTTATCGAAACGCTGGAGGAGCGGCTGCGGGGCCGCTACCTGGCGGAGGACATCACCGACTTTGAGACCGGCGAGATGCTGGCCGGCCGGGACACCCTGGTGGACACCGCGCTGGCCAAGCGCATCGAGTACAAGCTCCGCGCCCAGGCCGAGGCCGAGGGCGACCCGGATCGGAAGGTGTCCGTCAAGGTGCGCTCTGTGCTCACCTGCGAGGCCCACTCCGGCGTGTGCGCCAAGTGCTACGGCATGAACCTGGCCTTCGGCGAGCCCGTGGGCCAGGGCGAGGCGGTGGGCATCATCGCCGCCCAGTCCATCGGCGAGCCGGGCACCCAGCTGACCATGCGTACCTTCCACACCGGCGGCGTGGCCGGCGGCGACATCACCCAGGGCCTGCCCCGCGTGGAGGAGCTGCTGGAGGCCCGCAAGCCCAAGAAGATGGCCCAGCTGGCAGAGATCTCCGGCGTTGTCACCGTGGAGGAGACCAAGCGGGCCACCCTGTGTAACGTCACCATCACTGCCGACGACGGCGAGGTTGTCACCTACGCCCTGCCCTACAGCTCCGGCATCCGGGTGAAGAACGGCGACCAGGTGAAGAAGGGCCAGCGGCTCACCGAGGGCGCCCTGTCCCCCCACGAGGTGCTGCGCATTCGGGGGGTGGACGCGGTGCACAACTACCTCATTCAGGAGGTTCAGAAGCCCTACCGCCAGCAGGGTGTGGACATCAACGACAAGCATATCGAGGTTATTGTCCGGCAGATGATGCGCAAGGTGCGGGTGGAGGACGCCGGCGATTCCAGCCTGCTGTCCGGCTCCACCATCGACCTGGTGGAGTTCCGGGACGCCTGTGCCAACCTCCGTGAGCGCGCCGCTGCCGGGGAGACCCGGGAGGACGGGGAGCCCCTGGTTCTTCCCACCTGCACCCGGCTGCTGCTGGGTATCACCAAGGCTTCGCTGGCCACCGAGTCCTTCCTGTCCGCCGCCTCCTTCCAGGAGACCACCAAGGTGCTCACCGAGGCGGCCATCAAGGGCAAGGTGGATCACCTCCAGGGCCTGAAGGAGAACGTGATCATCGGCAAGCTGATCCCGGCTGGCTCCGGCCTTGCCGCCTACCGCAGGTTCGACGAGATTGAGGACGAGGTGCACGACGACAACCGCTTCCGGGATGTGGCCGCCGCAGCGGCCGCGGAGCGGGCGGAGGAGGAAAACCCCCTGGCTGACGAGGATCTGGACGAGCTGGAGGACGAGGACGAGGTGCTGTCCATCTCCATTGACGGCGAGGACGAGGGCGAGATCGACTTCGACGAGGAGTAACCCCATTCCAAAGGAAAAACAGCCCCCATCGCGGCGCGATGGGGGCTGTTTTTAAAGAACGTTCAGGTGCTCCAGCAGGATCTTCAGCCCGATGAGCACCAGCACCACGCCGCCGGCCAACTCTGCCCGGGATTTATACCGCGCGCCGAACAGGTTGCCGATCTTCACCCCCAGGGCGGACAGGAGAAAGGTGCACACGCCGATGAGGGTGACGGCGGGGAGGATATCCACCCGCAGGAAGGCGAAGGTGATCCCCACCGCCAGCGCGTCGATGGAGGTGGCCACCGCCAGCAGCAGCATGGCCATGGGGGCCAGGGAGGGATCCCGCTCCTCCTCCTCGGAGGACAGGGCCTCCCGGATCATGTTGCCACCGATGAGGGCCAGCAGGACAAAGGCGATCCAGTGATCAATGGCCGCGATTCGATCCGCAAAGGCTGAGCCCAGCAGCCAGCCCACCGCGGGCATCAGTGCCTGGAACGCCCCGAACCACGCCCCCACGATAGCCGCGTGGCGGAGCTTCAGCTCCCGGATGGACAGCCCCTTGCATACGGCCACCGCGAAGGCGTCCATGGACAGGCCCACCGCCAGCACAAGCAGTTCTGCAAATCCCATTTGTACGTCATCCCTTCTTTTGTTTTATTTGAAGGTATGCGGGACAATAAAAAAAGAGACTTCACCCGCACCCAATGCGGGTAAGTCTCGTCATCGTCGGAGCAAAGGCCATTCCGTTCGGGACGCCCTGACGGGTATCCCTCACTCTATTTCCTTGCTCCTCCTCTCCCTAAAAAGCCAAAGGACGGCTTTTCGGGGGCCCCATTTGAGGGGTTAAGGCACAGCCAGACAGATTTACTGCCAGTATGTTGACTGCGCCGCGCAGCCCCATAGGACTGCGCCGACTACTCCCTTACCGGTGGATGTAGTTTATCCCACCGGCGGGGGGTTAGTCAATCACAACCTGAAAAAAATTGGGTCAGTACACCTGGATTGGCAAAATTATGGGGAAATCTTTGAACTTTCCTTAAATTTTTTGCCGGGGCGGTTGCTTCTCTCCGCCGAAAAGATTATAGTGAATACAATTACAATGTCCCGCGGCAGGTCGGGGAACGGCCCGCCAGGGGGCAGCAACGGACGGTGAAATGCGTTGAGCTACATAACCTTTGAGCATGTGAAGAAAGAGTACAGGATGGGCGAGATCACCATCAAGGCCGTGGACGGGGTGGACTTCGCGGTGGAGAAGGGCGAGTTTACCATCATCGTGGGCCCCTCCGGGGCGGGGAAAACCACGGTGCTGAATATGCTGGGCGGCATGGACGCCTGCTCCGGCGGCACCATCACCGTGGACGGGGCGGTGGTCAGCGACTACAACGCCAAGCAGCTCACCGCCTACCGGCGGCACGACATCGGCTTTGTGTTCCAGTTTTACAACCTGGTGCAAAACCTCACCGCCCTGGAAAACGTGGAGTTGGCAGCCCAGATCTGCCGCCACCCCCTGGACGCCCGGGACGTGCTGGAGCACGTGGGGCTGGGGGATCGGCTGAACAACTTCCCCGCCCAGCTGTCCGGCGGGGAGCAGCAGCGGGTGGCCATCGCCCGGGCCCTGGCCAAGAACCCCAAGCTGCTGCTGTGCGACGAGCCCACCGGGGCGCTGGACTATGTGACGGGCAAAGCCATTTTGAAGCTGCTCCAGGACACCTGCCGGGAGGGGGGCATGACGGTCATCGTCATCACCCATAACACCGCCCTCACCCCCATGGCCGACCGGGTGATCCACATCAAGAACGGGCGAGTGGCGGCCATGGAACGCAACGAGGCCCCCACCCCTGTGGAGGAGATCGAATGGTAGCCCATAAAAACCGCCTGACCACCGACGCCGCCCGGGAGATCAGGCATACCTTCAGCCGGTTTTTGTCCATCCTGGTGCTGTCGGCGCTGGCGGTGGCCTTCCTGTCCGGCCTGCGGGCCACCGCCCCGGACATGAAATTTACCGCCGACAATTATTACGACCGCACCAGCCTCATGGACGGCTGGGTGCTGTCCACCCTGGGGCTGACCCAGGGGGATCTGGACGCGCTGGCTGCGGCGGAGGGCGTGGATCAGGTGGAGGGCGCCTGGACGGTGGACGCCACAGCGGTGGACTGCATCGTCACCGTGCGCTCCATGCCGGAGCGGCTCAACCTGCTGGAGGTGAAGCGGGGCCGCCTGCCGGAAGCCCCTGACGAGTGCGTCACCGAGGGCCTGCTGCTGGTGGAGCTGGGGCTGGACGTGGGGGACACGGTGGAGCTGGTGCTGGACGAGGATCACCAGGGGGATCTGACCCGCACCACCTACACCATTGTGGGCGTGGTGAATTGCCCGCTGTACGTGGGCACCGACCGGGGCACGTCGTCCCTGGGCAGCGGCTCGGTGGATGCCTTCCTGTTCGTGCCGGGGGAGAACTTCACCTATGACTATTACACCGCCGCCTATTTCACCGGCCAAGGGCTCAAGGAGCTGAACAGCTACAGCGACGAGTACGAGGAACGGGCGGAGGCCCTCATCGACAGCCTGGACGCTCTGGCGGAGGAGCGGGCCCAGCTCCGGTACGACACCCTCATCGGGGACGCGCAGAAGGAATTGGACGACGCCCAGGGGGAGCTGGACGACGCGAGAGCGGAGGCGGATCAGGAGCTGGCCGACGCCCAAAAGGAGCTAAACGACGCCCGGAAGGAGTTGGACGACGGCTGGGCGGACTACCGGGAGGGGCAGGATACCCTGGAGCGGGAGCTGGCGGACGCCCGTCGGACGCTGGCGGACGCGCTGCAAAAGCTGAACGACGCCCAAAGGGAGCTGGACGACGGCCGCGCCCAATATGAGGACGGGCTGGCCCAATACGAGGACGGGCTGGATCAGTACGAGGACGGGCTGGCCCAGTACCAGGCGGGGTTGGCCCAGTATCAGGACGGGCTGGCGGAGTATGAGCGGAACAAGGCCGCCCTGGACGGCCAGCAGGCCCAGGTAAACGAGGGGCTGGCCCAGTATGAGGCCGCCTTGAAGCAGGCGGAGGGCACCCCGGCCTATGAGCAGGTGAAGGCCCAGCTGGCGGAGCAGAAGGCTCAGCTGGATGCCGCCCAGACCCAGCTGGACGCGGGCTACGCCCAACTGGCCCCGGTGAAGGCTCAGCTGGACGGGGTGAAGGCCCAGCTGGACGAAAGCCGTGCGGTGCTGGACACCTCCAAGGGGTCGCTGGACAGCGCCCGGGCCACTCTGGACGACACCGGGCGGCAGCTGGCGGACGCCGAGCGGCAGATCGCCGACGGCCGCCGGGACTACCAAAGCGGTCAGGCGGAGCTGGCCCAGGCCCGGCGGGACGGGGAGCAGGAGCTGGCCGACGCCCTGCAAAAGCTGGAGGACGGCGAGGCGGAGTACGCCGACGGCCTGAAGGAGTACGAGGACGGCAGGGCGGAGGCGGACGAGAAGATCGCCGCCGCCCAGCAGAAGCTGGACGACGCCCGGGACGAGCTGGACAAGGTGGAGGAGTGCGAGTGGTACGTCCTGGGACGGAACACCAACGCGGGCTTCGTGGGCTTCGACCAGGACACGGAGCGGGTGAGCAACCTGGCCACTATTTTCCCGGTGATCTTTTTCCTGGTGGCGGCGCTGGCCTGCCTGACCACCATGACCCGGATGGTGGAGGAGCAGCGCACCGAGATCGGGGCCCTGAAGGCCATGGGCTTTTCCCGGCTGTCCATCTCCAAAAAATACATCGGCTATGCCTTTTTGGCCAGTCTCCTGGGTGGAATTCTGGGCTTGGCCATCGGCTGCACCCTGATCCCGGCGGTGATCGCCAACGCCTTCAACATCATGTACGCCATGCCCCCCCTGGAGTTCCGGGAGCAGACGGCGCTGTGCGTGCTGGCGGTGCTGGCGGCGGTGCTGTGCACCACCGGGGCGGCGCTGTGGGCCTGCCTGTCCACGCTGATCGCCACCCCCGCCAACCTGATGCGCCCCAAGGCCCCCAAGGCGGGCAAGCGGGTGCTGCTGGAGCGGGTGGGCTTTATCTGGAAGCGGCTTACCTTTACCTGGAAGGTGACCATGCGCAACCTGTTCCGCTACCAGCGGCGGTTCTGGATGACGGTGATCGGCATCGGCGGCTGCACCGCCCTGATTGTCACCGGCTTCGGGCTCCACGAGTCCATTTTTGCCATCCTCAACAAGCAGTTTGACGAGATCTCCCTCTACGACGCCACGGTGGGGCTGGACGAGGACGCAGCCCCGGACGAGCTGGCGGCGGTGACGGACTATCTGGACAACAGTGGCAAGGTGGAGCGGTGGCACCTCACCAGCCAGCACACGGCGGAGGCGTCCAACCGCGGGGTGGCCTACGACGTGGGGCTGTACGCCATCGACGATTTTGAGGGCTTCACCCGGTTTATGAACCTGCGCCACCGGCAGGATGACGGGCCGGTGACCCCGCCAGAGGACGGCGCGATCATCACGGAAAAGCTGTCCGAGCTGCTGGGGGTGGAAGTGGGCGACACCATCACCATCGACAAGGACGGCCGGGTGGACGTGCGGGTGGACGACATTGTGGAGCACTATGTTCAGCACAACGTCTATCTGTCGGCGGCCTGCTATGAGCGGCTGTTCGGCGAGACCCCGGCCCAAAACCTGATCCTACTGGAGTACGGGGACGGGGCGCAGTCGGACGAGGTGTCCGCTCAGCTCATGGCCATGGACGCGGTGACCTCCCACTCCTACATCGCCGCCATCCGGGACAGCTTCACCAACAGCATGGAGGCCATCGACTACGCGGTGGTGATCATCATTCTGTCGGCGGCGGCGCTGGCCTTTGTGGTGCTCTACAACCTGACCAACATCAACATCACCGAGCGCACCCGGGAGCTGGCCACCCTGAAGGTGCTGGGCTTCTTCGACAAGGAGATCACCGCCTACGTCTACCGGGAGAACGTGTTCCTCACCCTGTTCGGCATTCTGCTGGGGCTGGTGATGGGCCGGTTCCTTCACGCCTGGATGGTGCTGACGGTGGAGGTGGACATTGTGATGTTCGGCCGCACCGCGCCCCCCTACGCCTACGTGCTGGCGGCGGCGCTGACGGTGGTGTTCTCCGTGATGGTGAACATCGCAGCCCACTTCAAGCTGAAAAAGGTGGATATGGTGGAGAGCCTGAAAACCGTAGAATAGCATAGAAAGGCTCTGCCGCGAAAAGGCGAGACTTCATAAAAAATTAAGGACAAGACAGGCCGCAACGGTTTGTCTTGTCCTCTTATATAACTAACTATGGCGCTTTCGGGGAACGTGCCCGTGGGGGGAAAGCGATCGTTCAGAGGCTGTCAGCCTAAAACTTCCATCACTTTTTCAAATTTATCCTGATAGTGTCTTTTACTTTCAGCGGATAGTTTTTGAAAACTTCTTGTCAGCTTGTCTTTTACAAATGCCCTGCCTTCCTCCATTCCCATACATTTTTGAACGTAGGCTAAATATAGGAGACTCGGCACGCTATCAAAGTGTGAGATTGCGTCAGCATCGGCAACACATAATTCTTCAAGACTGAGTTTTTCCAAACTGACACTGCCTCTGTGATTTCTGATACATTTTTGTACCAATGAAATCTTTTTGTCGTCATAACCATATTCTTTTAGTATTTGATATGCCATTTCAGCCCCATGGATATGGTGAAGCTCATAGAGGCTGTAATCTGTAATAGAGGCAATATCATGCAGCCAAGCCGCAATCATGACAACTTCCTTATCCGCCCCGTACTTTTCCGCCAGAATTTCTGCATGATTCACGACTGCGGAAATGTGATAATAGCAGCCTATTCCAAACTGATTTGTTGGCTTTTGACATCTATCATATAGTTCATGCTGCAAATGCTCCAAAATATCGTCCCGCATAGTTTCGCCTCCGTAAACTGAAATTTGTGAATGAGTTCATGATAAAGCAACACCCGCCGAAAAGCAATTTCTTTCCGGCGGGTGTTAGCTTGCTTATGGGGGTTGCCCTAAGCGGCGGGGCCTCTTTGCTATGGTAGGCTGACGAACCCTTAGTCGGCCAGCAGGTTGCGCTCGGTCTCCTTGTCGAACAGGTGCACCAGCTCGCCGGGGAAGGTGAAGTGGATGGTGGTGCCGTAGGGGATACCGGCCCGGAAGCTCTCGGGCAGGTCGGTGGTGGAAACCACCAGCACCACGTCCTTTTCGCTGCCGTTGTCCTCCTTGGCGGTGACGTGCAGATGGATCTCGCTGCCCATCATCTCGGACACGTCCACCCGGGCGGCGATGGTATGGGCGCCGGCGCCGTCGGCGAAGGACACGTGCACCGGGCGGATGCCCAGAATGATGTCCTTCTCGGGGACGTTCTTAGCTGCCAGCTGCTTCTGGATCTTGTCGGCGATCTCCATGGTAGCGCCGGCCACCTTCACCGCGTAGCCGCTGCCGGACTTGACCAGCCTGGCGTTGAAGAAGTTCATCTGGGGCATTCCGATGAAGCCGGCCACGAACACGTTCACCGGGTTGTCGAACACCTCTTGCGGGGTGCCGATCTGCTGGATGAAGCCGTCCTTCATAATGACGATGCGGTCGCCCAGGGTCATGGCCTCGGTCTGATCGTGGGTGACGTAGATGAAGGTGGTGTCGATGCGCTGGCGCAGCTTGATGATCTCGGCACGCATCTGGTTACGCAGCTTGGCGTCCAGGTTGGACAGGGGTTCGTCCATCAGGAAGACCTGGGGCTCACGGACGATGGCGCGGCCGATGGCCACACGCTGGCGCTGGCCGCCGGACAGGGCCTTGGGCTTACGCTCCAGGTACTGGGTGATGTCCAGGATCTCCGCCGCCTCCTTTACACGGCGGTCGATCTCGTCCTTGGGCAGCTTGCGCAGCTTCAGGGCGAAGGCCATGTTCTCATACACCGTCATGTGGGGGTACAGAGCGTAGCTCTGGAACACCATGGCGATGTCGCGATCCTTGGGCTCCACGTTGTTGACCAGCTTGTCGCCGATGTACAGCTCACCCTCGCTGATCTCCTCCAGGCCGGCCACCATCCGCAGAGTGGTGGACTTGCCGCAGCCGGAGGGGCCGACCAGCACGATGAACTCCTTGTCCGCGATCTCCAGATTGAAGTCGTGGACCGCCGTCACGCCGCCGTCGTAGATCTTCTTGATGCCTCTCAAACTCAAAGTTGCCATAGCGGTGAACCGTAGACACGCTGCCTCCGCAGCGCGCCCTCGCCCGCGGGGGGTTTACCCCGTGGACCTTACGGCAAGTCTCCACATTGCCGCACCGCCGGTTCGCGGATTTTTCCTCCTTTTTTTCTCCTCGGCGCGGCTATGGGCGTGTTGCGCCCAAGGGAGTAGCCGGGCCGGGTGGGTTTGGGGATTCGCTGCTTCAATTCTAACAAAGAGCCGCCGGGGCTGTCAAGGGGTTCCTCTGCGATTTTCACAAATATTTCACTGGAGAAGCGGAAGATTCCGGCGAAAGGAAAAACCTTCCTGAAAATCCGCCTAAAGGGCGGGAAACGGCCCCGGGCAGGAGCCCGAGGCCGAAGCGTTATCCATCCAATTTGGCCTCCTCGGCCTCCACCGCCCGGAAGCGGGGCATGATCCCCACCCGATCCGGGGTTTGAACCGGGTGCTGATAGAGGTCGTGGGCGGGGTACTGGTTGCCCTCCACCAGGCAGGGGCCGTCGGGGGTGAAGCACACGTCCCACCCCACGTACCGCACCTCCGGGATGAGGGGGGCGGCCTGGGTCACCAGCTCCTTGGCCTTGTCCCAGTCGGGGATGACGCAGCCCTGGATGGCGGCGCCGGTGGCGGGGTGCTTCTCGTACACGTTCTTGAACTTGTCCACCGCCACCCCGGTGATGGTGCCCGTGTCCAGATCCACCGGGGCCAGCATTCCGCCGTTGTCGAAGTTGTCCACAAATTTCCCGTTGCCGATGCGCAGCAGGGCGGCGATGAAGTACACCTTGCCCTGCTTGCCCCGGAGGGTGACGATCCGGGCGGTGTTGATGGAGCCGGGGTAGATGGCGTTTAGGGCGGGGTGCTGGACGATGAGTTCCTCCAGCTCCAGATCCGGGGCCTGCTGTAGCAGGCGCTCATACAGCGTGTCCAGGGAGGGAAAGTCGGCGGTGTTCAGCTTCTCGATCCCCCGGCCGCAGCAGCCGTGGGTGGGCTTGGACATAAAGGTATCGTGGCGGCGGAGGAAGTCCAGCACCTCCTCCTTGTTCTCCCCGGTGACGTGCACCCAGTCCCGGTGGAGAAAGTCGGCGAAGCGGGTGTTGAATTTCGCCTTGTCGTCCAGCTCGTCCATGGCGGCCTTGCTGTTGTACTTCACCACGATCTCGTTGTTCCGCCCCCGGGTCAGGTAGGTGTCCCGCAGCTCCGGGGTCAGGTCGTACAGCTCGAACAGGTTGTAGTCCACGTAGCCCGCGCCGTATTTGGTGGCGCACCGCCGCATATCCTGGAAAATCCACCAGCGGGAGCGGCCCGTCCGCTTATGGATCTGGCCGATGGTGTCCAGCATGGCCTTGTAGTTCATATCCAGCACCCGCTGGATCAAAAATTTTGCGTTTCCCATGAAAAACCTCCCCGGCTCTGGGCCGTATCAAAATCAAAAGCATCATACCATATTCGGGAAAAAATTGCAACGGCCGCAAGAATACCCGTTGCCATGGGCGGGGGAGTATGGTACAATAGCCGCAAGGCGGCTATTGTACAGATTGAACCAGATATGCCACAACGGCGCTCTGCGCCTGTGGCATAATGTTACCATCCCTGGTAAGCATTGGCAAACCCGTCCGCCCGGGCGGGGCCTGGTTTGGAGGTGGATTGGGTGAACATACACGAGTCCGCGGAAAACTACCTGGAGGCCATCTTGGCCCTGGGGGAGCAGGGGCCGGTGCGCTCCATCGACGTGGCCCAGCGGCTGGGCTTCTCCAAGCCCAGCGTCAGCCGCGCCATGAGCCTGCTGCGGGAGGGGGGCTTCGTGGTGATGGACGAGGGGGGCTTCCTCACCCTCACCGACGAGGGTCTGGAGATCGCCCAGCGGATCTACGAGCGGCACCTGCTGCTCACCAAGTGGCTGATCCACCTGGGGGTGGCGGAGGACACCGCTGCCGCCGACGCCTGCCGGATCGAGCACGATCTCAGCGTGGAGTCCTTTGACGCGCTCCGGGCGCACATCAACCGGGACATGGGGCTGGAATAAAAGCTGCGGGGACGGATATCAACCGCCCCCGCGTTTTTGTTTAGTGCGGCCGCGCGCTTCCGATCTCCCCGCACAGGCTCCGGGCAAACAGGGCCCGCACCTGGTCCAGGCTGTCCGTCTGGCCCAGGGCCCACATCAGCTTGGTGACCGCCCCCTCGGTAGTCATGTCGTAGCCCTGAATGACCCCCTCCGCCAGCGCCTTCTGCCCCGCCTGGTAGAGGGTGAAGTTGCTGCTCTCGTACAGGCACTGGCTGCACACCACCACCGCCATCCCCGCCTGAGCGGCGGCGTGGAGCTTCTCGATGAGGTTCCGGCGGATGAAGTGGAGGCCCCCTGCGCCGAAGGCCTCGATCACCACGCCCCGGTAGTGCATCCGCAGCAGCATATCAAAGATCTCCGGATCCAGCCCGGGGGTGAGCTTGATGAGAAATACCTGCTCGCACAGGGCGTTCCGCAGCACGCAGGGAGCCTCCGCTGCCGGGATGGCGTCCTCCCGAATGGTGAGGCCCGCGCCGTTCACCTGGGCCACCAGGGGCCAGTTCACGCTGTCAAAGGCGCCGAAGGCGGTGGTGTGGGTTTTGACCGCTCGGCAGCCCAGCATCACCCGGCGGTCAAAGGCCAGGAACACCCCGGGACGGCCGGAGGCCGCCATGGCAAAGGCGGTGCGCAGATTGTCCAGCCCGTCGGTAAGGGGGTGCTCAATGGGCAGCTGGGCCCCGGTGAGCACCACGGGGACGGGGACGCCCAGCAGCATATAGCTGAGCACCGAGGCGGTGTAGGCCATGGTGTCGGTGCCGTGGGAGATGACGATGCCGTCAAAGTTGTTCCGGGCGTCGTAGACGTGGCGGGCGATGAGCCGCCACTCCTCCGGCTGGATGTTGGACGAGTCCAGGTGGAGGATGTCCCGGACGGTGAGGTCATAGCTGTCGGGCAGGCCGCCCAGGTAGTGGGTGAGGGCCTCGCCGTCCAGCCCGGGGGCCAGCCCCTCGTCGGTGAGCCGGGAGGCGATGGTGCCCCCGGTGGACAGCAGTAAAATGCGTTTCATCTCAGCGCCTCCTGTGTTGTCTGCTGAAGCGTGCGGGACAAGTATACTCTATTTGCCGCGGCCTTGCAACCCTGGCCGCGGGGTTCGCCTCCCGGCGGGGATTTCCGAATTTTCCATGAACTTTGTTTTCCTGTATTGAAATTTCCGCCGGATCATGGTAACATGGAACTATCAAAGAGGGACTCCCCTCTATACTCAAGTAAGGAGTGATCCAAAATGGTCAAGGTAATCATGGGCCAGAAGGGCACCGGAAAAACCAAGCAGATGATCGACCTCATCAATACCGCGGTGGATACGGAGCACGGCAACGTGGTGGCCATCGCCCACAACTCTAAGCTGAACTATGATATCCATTACTCGATCCGGCTGGTCGATACCTCTGATTACAATATCCCCAACTACGACACCCTGCGGGGCTTCCTATACGGCCTGTACGCCAGCAACTACGACATCACCCACGTGTTCATCGAGAGCCTGAACAAGCTGGTGCCCACCGTGGGCAACGAGGACGTGGAGCCCTTCCTGGACTGGCTGGAGGCCTTCTCCCAGAAAAGCGGCATCAAGTACACCGTGTCCATCAGCGAGGACGCGTCCAAGGCCAGCGAGGGCGTGAAGAAATATTTCTGAGATCACGGGAGCAAACCCTGACCGGGCGGGCGGAAGCCCGCCCGGTCTTTTAAACTTTAAAGGAGGCTTACCCATGGACTGCACCCAGACCATCCGCGCGCGGCGGAGTATCCGCAAGTACAAGCCCGGGGCCCCGGTGCCCGAGGAGGACGTGAAGCTCATGCTGGAGGCGGCTATGATGGCCCCCAGCGCCCGGAATACCCGGCCCTGGGAGTTCTTCGTGGTGGAGGATCAGGGGCTGAAGGCCAAGCTGCGCTATGCCCACCCCTTCGCCTCCATGCTGGACACCGCTTCGCTGGCCATCGTGGTGTGCGGCCGGCCGGAGGCCCAGGCGGGCAAGGTGGCGGGCTACTGGCCGCTGGACTGCGGGGCGGCGGTGGAGAACCTGCTGCTCCAGGCGGCGGCGCTGGGGTATGGCACTTGCTGGTGCGGCTGCTGGCCCAGCCCCCGTATTTCCAAGCTCCAGGAACTGCTGGGCACCCAGTCTGTGCCGGTGGCCCTTATCGCCGTGGGTGTGCCCGACGAGGATCCCCCGGCCCGGGGCTTCTATGAGCCCGACCGGGTGACCTGGCTGCGCGGATAAGGGGGGACGACCCATGGCTGAAAAGAAAACGCCCAGGGCGGACGCCCCCGCCGTCAGCGGGGTGCTGCCCCGAGCCATCCATCTGGTTCCACTGGATCGCATCGCGGGGTTTGATGTGCGCCCCGGCTTCTACGACATCAACGGCGCCACCGCCATCCCCGGCGGCGTGAACTTCACCGTCCACTCCCGGGGGGCCACCTCGGTGGAGCTGCTGCTGTTCCACCGGGAGCAGGACGAGCCCTACGCCGTGCTGCCCTTCCCGGAGCACTACCGGATCGGAAACGTGTACTCCATGATCGTGTTCAAGCTGAACATCCAGGAGTTTGAGTACGCCTACCGGGTGGACGGCCCCTATGAGCCCAAGCGGGGCCTGATCTACGACAAGACCAAGTATCTGCTGGATCCCTACGCCAAGGCGGTCACCGGCCAGAGCGCCTGGGGCAAGACCCAGCCCCACGGCCAGCACTACAAGGCCCGGGTGGTGAAGGACGACTTCGACTGGGGCAGCACCCGCAACCCCCTCATCCCCATGGAGGATCTCATCATCTACGAGCTCCACGTCCGAGGCTTTACCATGGACGACTCCTCCAATGTGCGCTGCCCCGGCACCTTCGAGGGGCTGATGGAAAAGCTGCCCTACCTGGAGCAGCTGGGGGTGAACGCCATCGAGCTGATGCCCATCTTCGAGTTCGACGAGATGCTGGACTACCGGGAGGTGGACGGACAGAAGCTCTACAACTACTGGGGCTACAATACGGTGAGCTTCTTCGCCCCCAACACCAGCTATACCGCCTCCACCGAGTACAACCGGGAGGGGAACGAGCTGAAGCGGTTCATTCAGGCCTGCAAGCAGAAGGGCATCGAGGTCTATCTGGACGTGGTGTTCAACCACACCGCCGAGGGCAACGAGATGGGGCCCTTCTTCTCCTTCAAGGGCTTTGACAACAACATCTACTACCTGCTCACCCCGGAGGGGTACTACTACAATTTCTCCGGCTGCGGCAACACCCTGAACTGCAACCACCCCGTCGTCCATCAGATGATCCTGGACTGCCTGCGCTACTGGGTGACCACCTACCGGGTGGACGGCTTCCGGTTCGACCTGGCCTCCATCCTGGGCCGGGACGAGCACGGCGCGCCCATGGTGTCCCCACCCCTGCTCCAGGCCATGGCCTTCGACCCCATCCTGGGGGATGTGAAGCTCATCGCCGAGGCGTGGGACGCCGGGGGGCTGTACCAGGTGGGCTCCTTCCCCGCCTGGAACCGCTGGGCGGAGTGGAACGGCCGCTACCGGGACGATATGCGCCGGTATATCAAGGGGGACGGGGGGCTGGCCCAGGCCGCCGCCCTGCGCATGGCCGGCTCCATGGATCTATACGACACCCAGGCCCGCCGCAACGCCTCCATCAACTTCCTCACCTGCCACGACGGCTTCACCCTCCACGATCTGTTCGCCTACAACGAGAAGCACAACCAGCGCAACGGCTGGAACAACACCGACGGGGCAAACGACAACAACAGCTGGAACTGCGGCGCGGAGGGGGAGACGGACGACCCCGAGGTGAACGCCCTGCGCCGGCGGATGATCCGAAACGCCGCCACCCTGCTGATGTGCTCCCGGGGCACCCCCATGTTCCTGGCGGGGGACGAGTTTGGCAACACCCAGGGCGGCAACAACAACGCCTACTGCCAGGACAACCCCACCTCCTGGTTGGACTGGACGCTGCTGGAGAAAAACCGGGGCCTGTTTGAGTTCTTCCGGTATCTGATCCGGTTCCGGAAGGAGCACCGGGTGCTCCGGGCCAACGTAAGCGGCGGAGCCTGCGGCTTCCCGGACGTGAGCTTCCACGGGGTGGCGCCCGGTCAGGGCAGCTTCGGCCCTGAGGATCGGTACGTGGGGGTGCTGTTCGCTGGCTGGGAGCGGGAGAGCGGCCCCCAGATCGTGTACGTGGCGTCCAACGCCTACTGGGAGGAGCTGCGGGCGGAGCTGCCCCAGCTGCCAGCGGCCATGTCCTGGCGGCTGGTGGTGAGCACCTGGCAGGAGGAGCAGGGGATCTATCCTCAAACTGGAAACGCCTTCACCATCGGCCCCCGGAGCGTGCTGGTGTTCGAGGCAAAATAGACGGGAGGAGCACACAATGGACTATGCTGCGGAAGCCCTGCGGCTGCACTATGAGTGGCGAGGCAAGCTGGACACCGTGCCCAAGATGGAGGTCAAGGATCGGCAGTCCCTGTCCCTGGCCTACACCCCCGGGGTGGCCGCGCCCTGCCTGGAAATCCAACGGGACATCGACAAGAGCTATGAGCTGACGGGTCGGTGGAACACGGTGGCGGTGGTGACCGACGGCACCGCCGTGCTGGGCTTAGGCGATATCGGCCCGGAGGCGGGTATGCCGGTGATGGAGGGCAAGTGCGTGCTGTTCAAGGCATTCGGCGGGGTGAACGCGGTGCCCCTTTGCGTCCGCTCCAAGGACGTGGATGAGATCGTGAACACGGTGGCCCTGCTGGCGGGCTCCTTTGGCGGGGTGAACCTGGAGGACATCTCCGCTCCCCGGTGCTTTGAGATCGAGCGCAGGCTGAAGGAGCGGTGCGACATCCCCATCTTCCACGACGACCAACACGGCACCGCCATCATCGTGGCGGCGGCACTGACCAACGCGTTGAAGCTCGTGGGCAAACGGCTGGAGGAGATCAGGCTCGTCCTGTCCGGGGCGGGGGCCGCGGGGACGGCCATCTATAAGCTGCTGCGCTCCATGGGGCTGCGGCACGCCGTCCTGTGCGACATCCGGGGCATTGTGTACCCCGGGCGGCCCGATCTGGCGGGGGATCCCGCCCTGGCGGAGCTGGCCGACCTGACAAGGCCGGAGCTCCGGGAGGGCGGGCTGGCGGCGGCCATGGCTGGCGCGGACGTATTCATCGGCGTGTCTGCCCCAGGGATCGTCACCCCGGAGATGGTGCGCTCCATGGCGCCGGATCCCATCCTGTTCCCCATGGCAAACCCCACGCCGGAGATCCTGCCCGATCTGGCGAAGGAGGCGGGGGCAGCGGTGGTGGGCACCGGCCGCAGCGACTTTCCTAACCAGATCAACAACGTGCTGGCCTTCCCCGGGGTGTTCCGGGGGGCCTTCGACGTGCGGGCCTCGGAGATCAACGAGGCGATGAAGCTGGCTGCCGCCCGGGCCCTGGCGGGGCTGGTGGGGCCGGATGAGCTCTCCCCAGACTATATCATCCCCGCTGCCTTCGACCAGCGGGTGTGCCCCGCCGTGGCAAGGGCGGTGGCGGAAGCGGCCCGGGAGACGGGCACGGCCCGAGCTTGAGCCGTAAAAAGGCGGCGTCCCCATCCGGTTTGGATGGAGACGCCGTTTTTATCTCCTGCCCGACGACAGAATGAAGCCCAAAATCGTGCCGCACAGCCCCCCGATGATGTGGGTGAGCTGGGAGATGTTGTCCCGGACGAAGATGGCGTCCCACAGCTCGCCGCCCAGATAGAAGATGGCCACCAAAATCAGGGTGGTGGGGATGGTGCCGTTCTTCACCCCGCCGAAGGAGGACAGCAGGATCATCATGAACACGATGCCAGACGCGCCCAGCAGGGCGGTGCCGGGGAAGAAGATGAACTGCACCAGCCCGGACACCAGGGCGGTGAACAGGATGGCCCACAGCACGTTCCAGCTGCCGAACCGATCCTCCAGGTTGGGGCCCAGCACCAGAATGAGCACCATGTTGCCGATGTAATGGGCGTAGCCGCTGTGGCC
Source organism: uncultured Oscillospiraceae bacterium (assembly GCA_910584285.1). Lineage (GTDB taxonomy): Bacteria > Bacillota > Clostridia > Oscillospirales > Oscillospiraceae > Enterenecus. Next base: position 38,199 of record CAJTYK010000003.1, on the reverse strand, counting down.
CAGCACGTGGCCAAAGAAGCGGAAGAAGCCCAGGGGGTCGGCCAGCAGGGAGCAGCGGTAGACGGAGCACAAATTGGCGTTCACCCAGCCGTTGGTAAAGTGGTTGGCCACCAGTGCCAGCAGGGAGATCAGGGCGAAGGTGAGGGCCACCGGGGCGTTGTAGGAGATCTTCATGGTGGGGCGGTGCATATTGTCATGGGCCATATTGGTCACCTCGGGGTAAAAAATAGGGACAGCCGGATCATAGCCTCCGGCTGTCCGTATTATAACCGCTTTTGCCCCAAAAGGGAAGCAAAATTTACTCGTCCAGGGGGAGCAGGTCATAATGGGCCAGCTTGCCCTCCTCCGGTTCACCGCTTGTTTGCGCCCCGTTCTGGGACTGGGTGGCGCCGCCGGCAATGGGCGCGTCCTCACCGTGGTAGACCGGCTCGCCGTCCTTGGTGACGGCGGGAGTGGCCCGGGCCTCTGGGTCAACGGGGGCGGGGCCTTTCACCATGTCGTCTGTCAAGGTGTCCAGCTTGCCGGTGAACAGCCGCACCCGGATGGCGTCGCCGTCGGGATCAAGGGTGGCCAAAGCGGCCAGCACCTCGTCGGGAACGAAATCGCCGTAAATGTCCACCCCCAGACAGTTGTGCATCACGTCCACACCGATGCCGCAGGAACCCACGCCGTCGCTGCCGACCACGGCATCCACTGCCGGGTCCTGGAGGGCATACAAATGGTCCAGGGAATATTTCACGTCCGCAAAGACGATTTCGTACTCGCCGCCGCACCATTCCTCGATCTGGGCCTCCAGATCCGGGGTGCGGAACCCCTCCACGATGGCCACTGCCAGCTTGGCCTCCGGGTAATAGCTGTTGTCGATCCAGGCTCCGCCGTACCAGTCCGGGTTGGGCGCCGCCGGGTTGATGCCGCCGTTTTTCATCAGCGCATCATATTGGGCCGCGGCCTTCTCCTGGACGGGGGCGTCCAGGCCGGGGACATAATAGGATTCGCCGTCAATGTCCAAGCCCTTATCATCGCCTACATAGGCCCCGCCGGGAATGGCGCTGGGGTCGGATTCCCCGCCCGCCGGGGCTTTCGCGTTGTCCAACGTAGTCACGCCGCCGCCCTCCAGCACCGTATACTCGTGGAGCGGCGGGTTGACCGCCCTGTACACGGGGTAGGCCCCCAGCACCAGGGCCGCGCAGGCGGCGCAGGCCGCCAGGGTTTTCCAGCGAAAACGGGGCTTTACCACGTTGTTCCCCGCCTCCAGCACATAGTCCTCGTTTACCTCGCCCAGCAGATCCAAAAGCTCGTGGCTTTTCATACTTCAAATCCCTCCTGTTCAAGATGGGCGCGGAGCTTCCCCCGCAGCCGGTGGAGCGTGGTGGTCACCTGGGTTTTGCTCATGTGGAACCGTTTGGCCAGCTGCTCCACGCTGTCCAGATACCAGTACCGGCGCAGGAACAGATCACGGCGATCCTTGGGAAGCCCTGCCAGGAAACTGTCCAGCGCCGCCCGGAACGCCTGCCGATCCAGGGCACCCTCCGGGGTCTCGCTGCCGGACACCACCTCGCTGAGCTCGTCCAAAGCCAGCTGCACCTGCCCGCCGCCCCGCTTCTGGGCGGCATCTGCCCGCCGGACGGACAGCGCCAGGTTGCGGACGATCCGCCCCGCGAAGCCCTTCAGCGACCGGGGGTGCTGGGGTGGGATGGACTGCCAGCATTTCAGCCAGGTGTCGTTGACGCACTCCTCCGCCGCGCCGGGGTCGTCCAGAATGCCGTTGGCGATGGCGGCGCAGTAGGCGCCGTACTGCCGCTGGGCGGCCTGGATGGCGTCCTCGTCCCGGGCGAGGAACCGCGCGATGATCTCGTTGTCGTCCATGGTATCAACTCCTAAGAAAGGCCCTTCACCCATAAAGACGCGGTTTGGCAGGGGATGTCACAGGTGGGATGAAAAAACCTTTCCCCCTCCGTGGAAGGGGAAAGGTTTTTCCCTTTACGTGTCCCAGGTCATGGGCTTGCCGTCCCGGTCGACCAGGGGGCACAGCCCGCCCGCGTTGCCGGACGAGGCAAACAGGTACTGTACGCCGGTGGCGGTGTCCAGCAGTATGATGCGCTGGGGGGCGGTCAGGCCGTTGCCCTCCGTCTGGATGACTTGAAAGCGGTCGTTTTTTGCCATGGGGATCCTTCCTTTCTCCGTTGTGGTGGAACTTATGATAGGCGCGCGGCGGGGCGCTGTCAACAGGGCTCCGCCTTTCTTCAAGGATTCTTAATGCTGAGCCGGACGCTGGAAAACACCAGCAGGGCCATTGCCGCCATCATGACGACGCCGTTGGCCCGCACCGCCCAGTCCGGCAGGGGGAAGAAAATCCGCCCCGCCGTCCACAGGATCACCGACAGGCCCAGTACGACAAGACTGACCGTTTGTATTTTTTCATCCAATATTCTCCTCCGAAATTAACGCCGCCAGGTCGGCGGGCAGGGGGACGGTAAAGCGCAGTCGCTCCCCGGTGATGGGGTGGGCCAGCTCCAGCTGGGCTGAGTGGAGGGCGGGGCGGTCAATGAGGGCCCGGTTTTCCGTCCCGTACAGGAAGTCCCCGGTGAGGGGGCAGCCGAGATGTGCCATGTGCACCCGGATCTGGTGGGTGCGGCCCGTCTCCAGCTCCAGCTCCACCAGCGTCCGGGGGCCGCAGGAGCGCACCACCTTATAATGGGTGCGGGCGGGCTGTCCGTCCGGGCGCACCGCCCGCCGGGTGAGGGAGCCGTCCACCCGCCCGATGGGGGCGTCTACCACACCGGCAACCTGGGGCGGCGCGCCGTCGCACACTGCCAGGTATACCCGCCGGAAGTCCCCGGTGTGGAGCTGGTTTTTCAGCCGCTCCTGGGCGTGGGGGTGCTTGGCTACCACCAGCAGGCCGGAGGTGCCCTTGTCCAGCCGGTGGACGGGGTGGAAGCCGGACTCGTCCCCAGCCTGCTTGTAATGATACATCAAAAAATTACCCAGCGTATCGTCAAAGTGGCCGTGGCTGGGGTGCACCAGCACCCCGGGGGCCTTGTTCAGCACCACGACGTCGGCGTCCTCATAGACGATATCCAGCGGACCCTCCGCCGGGACCACCCTCGGGGGCCCCGCCGGATCCCAGCGAAGCGGATCCGGTGGGGAGAGGAGGGGCAAGGGAGCGCAGGGGGGAATGCCCGAAGGGCGTTCCCCCTGGAGCGGACTTTGCCCCGACGAGGGAACTGGTTCGGCGGGGGGGATGGGGTCGGTTAAGCGAACCGCCAGCGTCTGCCCCTCACGCGCCCGGACGCGGACGTTCACCCGCACCCCGTCCAGGGTGATGCCGTCCTCCAGCCACTTCACCCGGCGCAGCACCGTCCCCGACAGGCCCAGGGTGCGGCGCAGGAGGGTGTTTACCTCCAGCCCCGCCAGATTCGGGGTGATGGTCAGGGTGAGATAGCGGGCGCTCACAGCGTTTTGGACAGATAGAGATTGGCCAGGAGCCACACCACGGCGTACACCACGAGCACGCCCAACACTGCCATGGCCGCCGCCTGGCTCACCGCCACCAGCACGAACAGGGAAGCTGCGGCGGCGAAGAAGGTGAACATCCCGGCAAACTGGAAGGCCTGGTTGATGATGGCCTTTTCCCGCTCGTCCTGCTCCTGAATTTTTGCCTTTTTCCGGGCCTCCGGATTGGACAGCAGGTAGGTCACCCGGATCAGCAGGAACACCGCCCCGATGGAGATGCCGCTGGCCCCACCCAGGTAGAAGCCCCGGGCATAGTCGGACAGCACATCGCTGTCGTGGATGAGAAAGATATAGCACAGGATGCCGGTGATCCCCACCGCCAGCAGCCCGAAGGCCGTCAGACGGCGACGGCGCAGGGAGCGCTCGAAGTCGGACGTGTCAAAGATGTGCATCAGCATGGGGGTTCCTCCTCAGTCCCGGCCCAGCAGCCGCAGCTTGAAGGCGTGGAATTTGTCGAACAGGGGCCGGGTCTTGGGGGAGCCGTACAGCAGGCCGACAAAAATCAGCCCGATCCCGGCACCGCACAGGAAGTGAGCGGCGGTAGCCGCGGGACCGTCCAGCTCCAGCACGTTGCGGATAAAGACGCCTGACCACAGCAGGGCGACGCCGATGGCAAAGGCGGGGTTCATGTTGAAGTTACAGTTGCGCTTCATGATTCTTCCTCCTCAAACAAAAAAATGTCCTCAATGGTGGTGTCAAAGTAGTTCGCGATCTTGTGGGCCAGCAGGAGGGAGGCGTTATACCGTCCGCTCTCCAACGAGATGATGGTCTGCCGGGTGACGGCCACCGCCTCGGCCAGCTCCGCCTGGGAGATCCGCCGCTCCTTCCGCAGGGCGGCGATGCGGTTTTCCATGTCATCCCTCCTGACGGCGCAGGTTGTGTGCGCCATGATGAATTCCTCCTTGGTGGAAGTAATGTAAAGTTCACTTTACGATTGGAGCATAGCACGCTTTACATTCTGTGTCAAGCATATTTTACATTTTTTTAAGCGGGGAGGATAATTTGCCCAAAAGGCGCTGCCGATACGGCCCGCCGAATTGGGGCTGCCGTTCGACAAAAAAAGCTGTACTTTTCTTCCAAGGTGTGGTATACTGCCGGAAACGGTTCCTCTCCGGGGGCGGGTTCGGCCCGCCTTGATGGGCCCCGCTGCGGGGCAGACGGATTGAGTTTGAGCCTTTTTCCTACGGCGTAAGCCGCTGATAGAAGCGGTGTTTGATAGGCAGAGCGGATGGGCACAGGGCGCGGGGCCGGACGGCCCGGACGCTCCATCCCGGCGAGACAGGGTCGGGTGGGGGCGAACCGGGGGCTGTCCGCCGCCCGCGCGGGCCGGGCGCGACAGGCTCGCGCCAGACTTTTGTCATGCCCAGCTTCCTCCGCCATCTACATAGAGACGGCAGGGCGGACAGCTTGATCCGCCCTCCGTGTCTTGCGCAAAAAACTTTACTCAAATTATAAAGGAGTCATTATGGCAGAAAAACTGAAAATCATTTCCCTGGGCGGTCTCAACGAGATCGGCAAGAACCTCACCGTCTACGAGTACGGCGGCGACCTGATCGTGGTGGACGTGGGCATGGGCTTTCCGGACAACGATATGTACGGTATCGATGTGGTGATCCCTGACTTTACCTACCTCATCCAGAACCGGGATCGGATCCGGGCCATCTTCATCACCCACGGCCACGAGGATCACATCGGCGCCATCCCCTACCTGATGCGGGACGTGAGCGCCCCCATCTACGCCACCCGGATGTCCGCCGGCCTCATCAAGCTGAAGCTGGACGAGCACCGGCTTGCCGACAAGGTGAAGCTCATCACCTGCGAGTCAGGCGAGACAGTCAAGGCGGGCAAGTTCTCCGTGGAGTTCATCCACATCAACCACTCCATCGCCGACGCGGTGGCCTTCGCCATCCGCACCCCCATCGGCGTGTGCGTCCACACCGGCGACTTCAAGATCGACCCCACCCCCATCCAGGGCGGCATGGCCGACCTGACCCGGCTGGGCGAGCTGGGCAACGAGGGGGTACTGGCCCTGCTGTGCGACTCCACCAACGTGGAGCGCCCGGGCTTTACCAAGAGCGAGCGCTCGGTGGGCGCCTCCTTCGAGGCCCTGTTCCGGGGCTGCGAGGAGCGGATCATCGTCACCACCTTCGCCTCCAACATCGACCGGATCCAGCAGATCATCGACGTGGCGGCCAAGTACGGCCGGAGGGTGGCGGTCACCGGGCGGAGCATGGAGAACGCCATGAAGGTGTCCACTGAGCTGGGCTACATGAACATACCCGCCGGGACGGTGGTGGATCTGGCCCAGATCAAGACCCTGCCCAAGAACAAGGTGTGCATCATCAGCACCGGCAGCCAGGGCGAGACCATGTCCGCCCTCACCCGGATGGCCTTCAACACCCACCGCCAGGTGGACATTCAGCCCGGCGACCGGGTGATCCTCTCCGCCTCCGCCATCCCGGGCAACGAGGACTCGGTGGGCAACGTGATCAACGAACTGTACCGCCGGGAGGCGGAGGTGGTCAACGAGCGGGAGCTGCCCCTCCACGTGTCCGGCCACGCCTGCCAGGAGGAGCTGAAGATTATGCACGCCCTGGTGCGGCCCCGCTTCTTCATCCCCGTCCACGGGGAGCAGCGCCACCTGAAAACCCACGCCAAGCTGGCCCGGGACGTGATGGGGATGGATCCCAGGAACATCGTCATCAGCGACGTGGGTCGGGTCATCGAGCTCACCCGGGACAGTGTGAAGCTCAACGGCACGGTGCCCGCGGGCAAGGTGTTCGTGGACGGCTACGGCGTGGGCGACGTAGGGGCGGTGGTGCTGCGCGACCGGCAGCACCTGGCCCAGGATGGCATGATCGTGGTGGTGGTGTCCATGTCCGGGGAGGACGGCTCGGTGATCTCCGGGCCAGACATCATCACCCGGGGCTTCGTGTACGTCAAGGAGTCGGAGGAGCTGATGGAGGAGCTGCGGCAGGTGGCGGTGGACGCCCTGGACCGCTGCCAGGACCGGCACATCCGGGACTGGACTACCATCAAGTCGGAGATGAAGGGCACCCTGTCCAACTACCTCTACAAAAAGACGAAACGCAACCCGATGATACTCCCTGTTATCATGGAAGTATAAGTAATCCAGCCCGCCGGAGCGTGATCCGGCGGGCTGTACTTTTTGTTCAAACTCTGATATAATGTGGGGCACTTGATGAAAAGGATGGATTGGAATGCTGACACCAGATCAGGAGCTGGAATTCTGCCGCCTCCGCCGGGAGGCCATCGGCTTAAATTATGCGAACCTCAACTCCGAACAGCGCAAGGCGGTGCTGGCCACGGAAGGCCCCTTGCTGCTGCTGGCGGGGGCGGGCTCGGGCAAGACCACCGTGCTGATCCACCGGGTGGCCAACCTGATCCGCTATGGCCGGGGCTCCGACTCCGACGAGGTGCCGGAATGGGTGACGGAAGCCGACTTGGACTTCCTCCGCGCCTACGCCGCAAGCCCTGACAAGGGGAAGCGCCTGCAAGCCGACCGCCTGTGCGCCCTGGAGCCCGCCGCCCCCTGGAGCATCATCGCCATCACCTTCACCAACAAGGCCGCCGGGGAGCTGAAGGATCGGCTGGAGAAGCTGCTGGGGGCGTCCGCCCGGGACGTATGGGCGTCCACCTTCCACTCCGCCTGCGTGCGTATCCTCCGCCGGGACATTGAGAAGCTGGGCTTCCCCTCCTCCTTCACCATCTACGATACCGACGACTCCATCCGGGTGATGAAGGACTGTATCAAGGAGCTGAACTTCGACGACAAGCAGTTCCCGCCCCGCTCCGTGCTGGGCACCATCTCCGCCGCCAAGGACAAGCTGCGGCTGTCCAGGGACTTTTTGGAGGACGCCGAGCAGTCCGGCGACTTCCGGCTGACCAAAATCGCCAAGCTGTACGCCGCCTACGAAAAGCGCCTGTGGGAGGCGGGGGCGCTGGACTTCGACGACATCATCCTCCACACCGTCCGGCTGTTCCAGCAGCATGACGACGTTTTGGAATATTATCAGAAAAAATTCCGCTACGTCCTCATCGACGAGTACCAGGACACCAACAACCTGCAATACCTGCTGTCCTCCCTGCTGGCGGGGGGGCGGGAGAACATCTGCGTGGTGGGGGACGACGACCAGTCCATCTACCGCTTCCGGGGGGCCACCATCGAGAATATCCTGTCCTTCGAGGATCAGTATAAAGGCTGCCGCACCATCCGGCTGGAGCAGAACTACCGCTCCACCAAAAACATCCTGGACGCGGCCAACGCCGTCATCCGCCACAACGTGGGCCGCAAGGGCAAGGAGCTGTGGACGGCGGGGGCGGCGGGGGAGAAGGTGCACCTCTACACCGCCATGAACGAGAACGACGAGGCCCGCTTCGTGGCCGACCGGCTGATGGAGGACTTCCGGGACGGGATCAAGTGGAACACCCACGCCGTCCTCTATCGGATGAACGCCCAGTCCAACCAGCTGGAGGTGGCCTTCAAGCGGGGCGGCATCCCCTACAAGGTCATCGGTGGCACCCGGTTCTTCGACCGGGCGGAGGTGAAGGATATGCTGGCCTACCTGTGCGCCGTCCACAACCACGCCGATGATCTGCGGCTCACCCGGATCATCAACAACCCGCCCCGGGGCATCGGCCCCACCACCGTGGAAAAGGCCCGGGCCGCCGCGGCGGATGGGGGGCTGTCCCTGTGGGAGGTGATCGCCCATGCCGGGGACTACCCGGAGCTGCAAAAGGCGGCCAACAAGCTGGGCCAGTTCACCGCCATGATGGAGGAGCTGACCCGGCTCTCCCAGACCATGGATCTGCCCGCCTTCTACGAGGAGGTGACGGCCCGGACGGGCTACGCCGCCATGCTCCAGGCCAAAGACGACATCGAGAGCCGTTCCCGGTTGGAGAACGTGCGGGAGCTGCTCACCTCCATCAACAGCTACCTGGAGAACGCCGACGGGGAGCCCTCCCTGGCGGGCTTCCTGGACGAGATCGCCCTGTATACCGACCTGGACAGCCACGACCCCGACGAGGACGCGGTGGTGATGATGACCATGCACTCCGCCAAGGGGCTGGAGTTCCCCACGGTATTTGTGGTGGGCATGGAGGAGGGCATTTTCCCCGGCCTGCGCTCCATCGGGGAGCCGGACGAGATGGAGGAGGAGCGGCGGCTGTGCTATGTGGCCCTCACCAGGGCCAAGGAGCGGCTGTACCTCACCTGTGCCGGCCAGCGGATGCTGTTTGGGCGCACCAGCAGCAACCGGCCCTCCCGGTTCGCCGGGGAGATCCCCGCTGAACTGCTGGAGCAGTCGGGCCGCTCCTACTTGGACCCCACCCCCACGGGCGGGGACTGGGACGACTTCGACCAGACGCCCCGTGTGTCCACCTACCGGGAGCCCTACCGCCAGGGCGGCGGCGCCTACGGGGCCGGGGAGCGGCGGAGCACCTACACGCCGGGGCGGCCTCAGAAGGCGGCGGCCCGACCTGTCTTTCAATCCGCCGTGTCCGCCCCCAACCCGGGCCTGCCGGAGTACCAGAAGGGGGACATGTTGGAGCACAAAGCCTTTGGCCGGGGTATGGTGACCTCCACCCAGAAGGTGGGGGGCGACACCCTGCTGGAGATCGCCTTTGACGGGGTGGGCACCAAGCGGCTGATGCTGAAATTCACTGCCCAGCTGATGAAAAAACTGTAAGGGGGAATTGCGATGCGGATCGTTGTCAGCGTGTTGGCCATGCTGTTTGGTTTGCTACATATGATTGCGGCGGCCGCTCAGTTCAAATCCAACGACCCCGCTGCCCGGGGTGGCGCGGCCCTGATGCTCACCGGCAGTGTGCTGCTCGTTGGTACAGCCGTTGCCCATCTTGCTTATGGCGCTCCGGGAGATTGGATGGTTGCGCTGAGCGCCGCGGTGTGCGGTTTTCTGCCCATCTGCTTTGCGGCGTACCTCAACGGAAAGCGGGCCGGGAAACTCAATCCCCTGCATCACATCATCCGGGGGATCGCCGCCGCACTGCTTGTCATCGGGTTCGCGCTCTGGTAAAGGAAAGGCGGGAGGACACCAAACGCCCTCCCGCCTTATTTCGCCTCCGCCCAGCGCCCCGCCCCGTAACGGGCGGATACGCCCAATCCACCCGCCCGGTCGGAAGCGGGCATCAAGTTCTTTTTCGGTTCCTTTTTCTTTCAAGAAAAAGGGACAAAAGGAACGCTGTTTTCCTCCAGGAGCCGCCGGGTGCCGTGGAAGAATAGGCGCTCCGCCCGCTCCAGCAGGTCGGCCACGTCTCCTTTCATTCCGTGGCGCACCCAGCTGAGCAGGATGCCAATGAGCATAAACTGGAAGGAACGGCAGATGAAATCCAGATCCTCCTCCGACGGGGACAGACCCTCCGCCGCATCCCGCAGGTAGGCCATGAACAGCTCCTCGGAGGTCTCCAGCAGGTAGTCCTCCATGGCGGCGTGGCCCACAGCGCCGTAGATGTGAAGGAACATCCTTTGCCGGGCGGAGATATAGCCGATAAGCCGCCGCAGGCCCTCGCTGGCGTGCTCCCCCGGCTGACGCTGGCGCTGTAACTCGTCCATGTCCCGCTGGAGCATGGCCTTCAGCAGGGCATAGATATCGCTGTAATGGTAATAAAAGGTGTTGCGGCTGATGCCGCACTCCGCCGTGACGGCCTGCACCGTGATCTGATCCATGGGCGTCTGCTGAAGCAGACGGACAAAGGCGTCGATGATGGCGGCTTTGGTGAGCTGGGCCATGACGACCCCTCCTTTGAATGGTTACACTTCTTCGTACTTCTCAGAAAAACAGCGTTCCGCTTTCGCGGAACGCTGTTTTCACCGTCTTAGTAGAACTTCTTGCGGTTCTTGCGGGCCGCCTCGCTCTTTTTGCGGCGCTTGACGCTGGGGCTGTCGTAAAACTCGCGCTTACGCACCTCAGCCAGCACGCCGGACTTGGCGCAGGAACGCTTGAAACGCTTCAGCGCGTTCTCCAGAGACTCACCCTCGCGGACATGAACTTCGGACATCTATGATTTCCCTCCCTCCGAGGCGTCCGGTTAATTCCAGGACGCTTTAAGGGCCATTGGCGATGGCTTTAACAGGACTATTATATGTGAAAAAACCCTTCTTGTCAACCGCAAAATATGGGGGCTTTTGAAAATGGTTCCCCCACCCGCTGTCGATGGGTTACCGCTCCTGAAAAAATTCGATGGACTCGCCCAAAGGGCCCCGGCAAAAGGCAATCCGCACCGGGTAATCCGCCCCCAGGCATTTGTCCGTGGGCTCCAGGAGGATCTCACAGCCTGCCCGCCGCGCCTGCTCCACCGCCCCGTCCACATCGGCGGCGGCCAGGGCCATATGGCGGTATACACCAGAGGGCAGGGGCCCGTCCCCGTCGGCGAAGATCTCCAGCAGGCAGTTTCCCAGATCCACCATGGCTCCGCTGCCATCCCCGCCGCCCCAGGTGCGCACTAGGGGACAACCCAGCACCTGGGTGTAAAACACCACGGCACGCTCCCACGCTGCCCGCCCCGGGGCCTTCAGACAGATATGGTGGACGCCTGAGATCCCGTTCATTGGGGCTTCACAATCAGGTTGACCAGCCGCTTGGGCACCACAATCGTCTTGACCAGGGCCATGCCGTCGGTAAACTTCTGTACCTTGGGATCGGCCTGGGCGGCAGCCACGATGGCGGCGTCGTCCGCGTCGGCGGGAACCACGATGTTGGCGCGCAGCTTGCCGTTCACCTGCACCGCCATCTGGACGGTGTCCGCCACCGTCTTGCTCTCGTCATAGGCGGGCCAGGGCTGCTGGCACACGAAGCCCGTGCCGCCCAGCATCTCCCACAGCTCCTCGGCGATGTGGGGGGCGAAGGGGGACAGCAGAGTGATCAGGGTTTTCATGTCGCCCCGGGAGCAGCCGTTCTTCTGGAAGTCGCCGACGAGCGTCATCATGGCGGCAATGGCGGTGTTGAACTTCATGGACTCGATATCGTCCGCCACCTTCTTGATGCACTTGTGGATGCCCGCCTCATTCTCCTTGGTGTAGTCCAGGCTGTCGGTGCAGCTCTCCGCCAGGTTCCACACCTTGTCCAGGAAGCGCTTGCAGCCCTTCACCGCGTTGTCCGACCACACGGCGGCCTGCTCGAAGTCGCCGATGAACATGATATACAGCCGCAGGGTGTCCGCGCCGTAGGCCGCCACGATGTCGTTGGGGTTGACCACGTTGCCCCGGGACTTGGACATCTTCTCGCCGCCCTCGCCCAGGATCATGCCGTGGCTGGTGCGCTTCCGGTAGGGCTCCTTGGTGGGCACCACGCCGATGTCGTACAGGAACTTGTGCCAGAACCGGGAGTAGAGCAGGTGGAGGGTGGTGTGCTCCATGCCGCCGTTGTACCAGTCCACCGGGGACCAGTAGTCCAGCGCCTCCTTGGAGGCCAGGGCCTTGTCGTTGTGGGGGTCCATATACCGCAGGAAGTACCAGCTGGAGCCCGCCCACTGGGGCATGGTGTCCGTTTCCCGCTTGGCGGGGCCGCCGCAGCAGGGGCAGGTGGTTTTGACCCACTCTGTCATCTTGGACAGGGGGCTCTCGCCGTCATCTGTGGGCTCGTAGGATTCCACCTCGGGCAGCAGCAGGGGCAGCTGATCCTCGGGCAGGGGCTGCCAGCCGCACTTTTCGCAGTACACCATGGGGATGGGCTCGCCCCAGTAGCGCTGGCGGGAGAACACCCAGTCCCGCAGCTTGTAGTTCACCTTGGCCTCGCCGATGCCCTTCTCCTCCAGCCATTTTGTGATAACGGGGATGGCGTCCTTCACGGTGAGGCCGTTGAGGAAGTCGGAGTTGACCATGATCCCGGTGTCGTCCTTGGCGGTAAAGGCGGCCTTCTGCACGTCCTCCCCGCCGGACACCACCTCGATGATCTCGCAGCCGAACTTTTTGGCGAACTCCCAGTCCCGGTCGTCGTGGGCGGGGACGGCCATGATGGCCCCGGTGCCGTAGGTGGACAGCACGTAGTCGGAGATGAAGATGGGGATCTCCCGGCCGTTCACGGGGTTGACGCCCCGCACGCCGTCCAGCTTTACGCCGGTCTTTTCCTTGTTCAACTCGGTGCGCTCCAGGTCGGACTTGGAGGCGGCGGTTTTCTGGTATGCCTTCACCTCGTCGGCGTTGCTCAGCTTGCCTACCTCCAGCCAGCTCCGCACCAGCTCGTGCTCCGGGGACAGCACCATATAGGTGGCCCCGAACAGGGTGTCCGGCCGGGTGGTGAACACCACGATGTCGTCCCCGTATGTGGACTTGAAGGTGACCTCCGCGCCGGTGGAGCGGCCGATCCAGTTGCGCTGCTGGATCTTCACCCGCTCGATGAAGTCCAGATCGTCCAGGTCGTCGATGAGCCGCTGGGCGTACTCGGTGATCTTCAGCATCCACTGGGATTTCTCCTTGCGGATGACGGGGGAGCCGCACCGCTCGCACACGCCCTCCACAACCTCCTCGTTGGCCAGCACGCACTTGCAGGAGGTGCACCAGTTTACCGGCATGGTGGCCTTGTAGGCCAGCCCCTTCTTGTAGAGCTGGAGGAAGATCCACTGGGTCCACTTGTAGTAGCTGGGGTCGGTGGTGTCCACCACCCGATCCCAATCAAAGCCGAAGCCCAGCATCTTGAGCTGGCTGGTGAAGTTGGCGATGTTGTCGCGGGTCACCTTGGCGGGGTGGATGTGGTTCTTGATGGCGTAGTTCTCCGTGGGCAGGCCGAAGGCGTCGAAGCCCATGGGGAACAGCACGTTGCAGCCGTCCATCCGCTTTTTCCGGGTGACGATATCCATGGCGGTGTAGGGCCGGGGATGGCCCACATGGAGCCCCTGGCCGGAGGGGTAGGGGAACTCCACCAGGCCGTAGAACTTGGGCTTGGCGCTGTTGTCCTCGGCGGCGTAGACCTTGGCCTCCTCCCAGCGCTTTTGCCATTTGGGCTCGATGGCGGCGAAATCGTATTTCAATGCGAACACTCCCTTAGGCGACAATTTTCAATTTTGATATTATAACGGAAAAGAGATGAAATTGCAAGAGCTTGCGAGGAAAGTCTCTCCAGATCCAGACGCGGCGGCTGTCGTTTTGGCAAGTTCACCCGCCGTTTGTTGAACTTCGGCCCTGTCTGTGGTAAAATCAGGGCAAAAGAGAGTGAGGTGCTTCATGTGAACAGCAGGAAAACGTTGAACGCGAACCAAGTCAAACTGATCGCGATTCTGGCCATGACCATAGACCATATCGCGTGGATGCTTTTTCCCGGATACCCGAAGGCGCCCCTGCCCATCCTGATGCACCTTGTGGGGCGGATCACCTGCCCGGTTATGTGCTATTTCATCGCGGAGGGTTATCACTATACCAGGGATATCAAGAAATACACCGCAAGGCTGTTTGCCTTTTCCGTTATTTCACACTTTGCCTATGTGTTCGCGTCCATGGATTTTGTGGATTGGCGCTCCTTCATCCCGTTCTACTATGGAAGCGTTCTGAACCAGACCAGCGTGATGTGGCCGCTCGCGTGGGGGCTGGTTATGCTGAGGGTGGAAAACAGCCGCAAGATAGGCAGCGGCACCGTAAAGGCGATCCTGATCCTCCTGATTTGCGCCATCAGTTTTCCAAGCGACTGGAGCTGCGTGGCGAGCTTATGCGTTTTGGCCTTTGGAACAAACCGGGGGAAGTTCAAATCACAAATGCTGTGGATGAGCTTTTATGTGGCGATCTACGCCACCGTGTACTTCTTTGCCATTGACAGAGTTTATGGGATTCTTCAAATGGCGGTGATCCTCTCGGTGCCGATATTGGCCAGCTATAATGGGGAACGGGGAAAGAACCAGAGGACAAATACATGGATGAAGTGGATGTTCTATCTCTATTATCCCCTGCACCTTTTCGTCATTGGTATCATCCAGGCTGTACGCTGATTCCCGCAAAAAAGGCCGCCCGGGGCGTTCCCACCCCGGGCGGCCTTTCAAAATAGGCGCGGTTTCCTCTGCCCCGTCACAGCTTCTTGACGAACAGGCACCGGATGGCGTTGAGCACCGCCAGAATCATCACGCCCACGTCGGCGAAAATGGCCAGGTACATATTGCCCACGCCCACCGCCCCTAAAATCAGGCAGACGGCCTTCACCCCCAGGGCCAGCACGATGTTCTGATAGACGATGCCCAGGCACTTCCGGGAGATCTTGATGGCCTTGACGATCTTCATGGGGTCGTCGTCCATGAGGACGATGTCCGCCGCCTCGATGGCCGCGTCCGAGCCCATGGCCCCCATGGCCACGCCGATGTCCGCCCGGGACAGCACCGGGGCGTCGTTGATGCCGTCCCCCACGAAGGCCAGCCTGGCCTTGCCTGTCTGGGCCGCCAGCAGCTCCTCCACCTTGGCCACCTTGTCCGCCGGCAGCAGCTCGGCGCAGACCTGATCCACCCCCAGCTCCGCCGCCACCTGCTCCGCCACCCTCCGGCGGTCGCCGGTGAGCATCACCGTTTTGGACACGCCCGACCGCTTCAGGGCGGATAGGGCCGCCTTGGCCTGGGGCTTCACCCGGTCGGAGATGACGATGTGCCCGGCGTACTGGCCGTCCAGGGCCACGTGGATGATGGTGCCGGTCTGGTGGCAGTCGATGTGGGGAACCCCCAGCCGCTGCATCAGCTTGTCGTTGCCCGCGGCCACCGCCACGCCGTCTACCCGGGCGATGACGCCGTTGCCGCTGATCTCCTCAATGTCCGTGACCCGGCTGCGATCCGGCTCTTTGCCGTAGGCCCGCTGTAGGCTCTTGCTGATGGGGTGGGAGGAGGCGCTCTCCGCCAGGGCGGCGTACTCCAGCAGCTTCTCCTCCTCCAGGGGGCTGTGGTGGACGCCGTTCACCTCAAAGACCCCCTGGGTCAGGGTGCCCGTCTTGTCAAACACCACCGTCCGGGTCTGGGACAGCAGCTCCAGGTAGTTGGAGCCCTTCACCAGCACGCCCTCCCGGCTGGCCCCGCCGATGCCGGCGAAGAAGCTGAGGGGAATGCTGATCACCAGGGCGCAGGGACAGCTGATCACCAGGAAGGTGAGGGCCCGGTATAGCCAGGTGCCCCAGTCCGGGGACAGGCCCAGGGCCAGCAGCCGCACCGACGGGGGCAGGACGGCCAGGGCCAGGGCGCTGTAGCAGACGGCGGGGGTATAGATCCGGGCGAACTTGGAGATAAAGTCCTCCGATTTGGACTTGCGGGAGCTGGCGTTCTCCACCAGATCCAGGATTTTGGATGCGGTGGACTCCCCAAACTCCCGGGTGGTTTGGATTTTCAGCACGCCGGTCATGTTGACGCAGCCGCTGATCACCTCGTCCCCCGGGTTCACCTCCCGGGGCAGGCTCTCGCCGGTGAGGGCGCTGGTGTTCAGGCTGGCGGTGCCCTCTACCACCACGCCGTCGATGGGCACCTTCTCCCCGGGCTGGACGACGATGACGGTGCCCACCTCCACCTCGTCGGGATCCACCCGCTCCAGCCGGCCGTCCCGCTCCACGTTGGCGTAGTCGGGACGGATATCCATCAGCTCGCTGATGTTCCGGCGGCTCCGGCCCACGGCGTAGCTCTGGAACCACTCGCCGATCTGGTAGAACAGCATGACGGCGATGGCCTCCAGGTAGTCGCCGTTCTCGTAGATGGCCAGGGCCATGGCTCCCACCGTGGCCACCGCCATGAGGAAATTCTCGTCGAACACCTGCCGGTTGAGGATGCCCCGGACGGCCTTGCGCAGGATGTCGTAGCCGATGAGGAAATAGTCGGCCAGATACAGGGCAAATCGGATCCAGCGCCCCGCGCCGGGGAACAGCGCCCCGTCCAGCCCCGCGAACACCCCAGCCGGGAGGAGTTGGAGGCCCAGCAGCAGGGCGGAGGCGGCGAGGATGCGGGTCAGCATGGTTTTCTGCTTTTGGGTCATGCCGCCGTCCGGCCGCGTGCCCACACAGCACCGCAGAACCAGGGCCATCAGCACCACCGCGGCCAGCAGGCTGTTGAGGATCAGTTCTTGCATGGGAAGGGTTCCTCCTTACAGGAAGATCTGGCAATCCGGCTCCACCCGCTTGCAGGCGGACAGGACGGCCGCCATCACGGCCTTGGGCTCCTGCCCCTGGGCGAACTCCACGATGAGCTTCTGGGTCATGAAGTTGACGGTGGCGGTCTGAACGCCGGGGGTGCTCCGGGCGGCTTCCTCCATTTTGTTGGCGCAGTTGGCGCAGTCCACTTCGATTTTGTACGTCTTTTTCATACCGGCGATCCTCCCAGATGATTTCATTCAAACCATTAAACACTTGCTTAATGGTTATAACCGTAGTATAATGCGGACAAGGGTGCAAGTCAATGCTCCGGGTCCATTCCCTGCCGAATGGGCGAAAAGAATTTCCGTTTGGGCGAACCGGAAAGGAGCGCGTGCCATGGACGAGATCAAGCTGCCCCACCGCCACGGCGAGGGGCGGGACGCCCACCGGCTTCAGGAACAGCTGGACTGCGTGGGCCGCTTTGAGGCGGTGGCGGATGTGTTCAAGCAGCTGGACGACACCACGCGGCTGCGGATCTTCTGGCTGCTGTGCCACTGTGAGGAGTGCGTGGTCAACCTGTCTGCTATGATGAGGATGTCCAGTCCGGCGGTCTCTCATCACCTCCGGCCGTTAAAAAACAGCGGCCTCATCGTCAGCCGCCGGGTGGGCAAGGAGGTCTACTACCGGGCGGCGGACACGGAGTGCAGCCGCCTGCTCCACCAGATGATGGAGCGGGTCATGGAGATCACCTGCCCGGAGCAATGCGGCCCGTGCGAGGAGACTCCGGCGGACAGCCCGCCGGAGCAGCTGGAGATCGTCCGGGAGATCCATGAGGAGCTACTCAGGCACCTGGATCGGCGCTTCACCATCGAGGAGCTGTCCCGGCAGTACCACATCAACCCGACTACGTTGAAGGCGGCGTTCAAGGCGGCCTATGGTACCTCCCTGGCGGCCCACATCAAGGGCCATCGCATGGAGCGGGCCGCCCAGCTTCTCCGGGAGACGGATCGGAGCGTGGCCGAGATCGCTGAGGCTGTGGGCTACGACAGCCCCAGCCGGTTCTCCGCGGCCTTCAAGGGGATATTCGGCGTCCTGCCCCGGGAGTACCGCCGGTCCGCCCCCGGCCGTTTTGCCGTCCCACCGTTTGACAGCCGGGACGGGCCGTGATAAAATACGTTGATTCATGGATTCGTCAAACGCCGGGAAAGGAGGCCCTCCCATGGATAGGCTCAGCATCGTCGTCCCCTGCTATAATGAGGAGGCCAGCCTGGCCCGGTTTTACGACGCCACCTCCGCCGTGTGCGCCGGCCTGGACGTGGTGGTGGAGTTTATTTTCGTGGACGACGGCTCCCAGGACGGCACCCTGGCCGCCCTGAAGGGGCTGGCGGAGCGGGACGGGCAGGTGCGCTGGCTGGCCCTGTCCCGGAACTTCGGCAAGGAGGCCGCCCTGTTCGCCGGACTGGAGCACGCCCGGGGGGACTATGTGGCGGTGATGGACGCCGACCTCCAGGATCCGCCGGAGCTGCTGCCGGAGCTGCTGGACATCGTGCGGGGCGGGGGGTACGACTGCGCTGCCGTCCGGCGGGTGGATCGGAAGGGGGAGCCCCCCATCCGCTCCTGGTTTGCCCGGCAGTTCTATAAGCTCATCAACAAAATGAGCAAAACCGAGATCGTGGATGGCGCCCGGGACTACCGCCTCATGACCCGGCAGATGGTGGACGCGGTGCTCCGGGTGACGGAGTACAACCGCTTTTCCAAGGGGATCTTCTCCTGGGTGGGCTTCCGCACCAAGTGGGTGGAGACGGTGAACGTGGAGCGGGCCGCCGGGGAGAGCAAGTGGTCGTTCTTCAAGCTGCTGGTGTACGCCCTGGACGGCATCACCGCCTTCTCCACCGCACCGCTGGCCATCGCGTCGGTGCTGGGGCTGGTGTTCTGCCTCATCGCCTTTTTCGCCATCATTTTCGTCATTGTGCGGCAGCTTTTGTGGGGCGGCAGCGCCTTCGGCTGGCCGTCGCTGGTGTGCATCATCCTGTTTCTGGCGGGCATACAGCTGTTCTGTATCGGCATTGTGGGGCAGTATCTGGCCAAGACCTATCTGGAGGTGAAGGGCCGGCCCATCTACATTTTAAGAGAGCAGGGAGGGGGAGAGGGCCATGACGGAGAAGCGTAAACGGCGTTTGCTTGCGCTGCTGTCCTTTGCCCTTCCCGGGCTGGTGATGCTGTGGGTCTACGCCTGTGTGGGCATAGCGCCCTTTGGGGACCGCACGGTGCTGGTCTCCGATATGTCCATCCAGTATGTGGAGTTTTTCTGCGCCTTGAAAAACGGGGACCTGTTTTTTTCCTGGTCCAAGGCCCTGGGCACGGGATACATCGGCGTATTCTCCTACTACGTGTCCAGCCCGCTTTCCATCCTGACGCTGCTGGCGCCCAATGAGGCCATGCCTGTGGCGCTGGCGCTGCTGACCGTACTGAAAATCGGGCTGGCGGGGCTGTCCTTCTGCGTGTTTGCCCAGCGGCGTTTCCCCGGCTGCGGGGTTGCGGCGCTGGCCTGCGCCGTGTGCTATGGGCTGATGTCGTACAATGCCGCCTACTCCCTGTGCATCATGTGGCTGGACGCCGAGATCTGGCTGCCGGTGATCCTGCTGGCGCTGGAGCGGGTTTTGGCGGGGCGGGGCGCGGGGCCCTTTGTGGCCGCGCTGACCGTGTGCTTCATCTCCACCTGGTATATCTCGTACATGGTGGGCATTTTCTGCGCGCTGTACCTGTGCGTCCGGCTCATTGGCCTGAAGCCGAAAAAGCCGGCGCTGTACAAGGTACTGAAACGGTTTTTCGGGGGCGCGGTGTGCGCCCTGGGGCTGACGGCGTGGCTCTGGCTGCCCACCCTGCTGGCCATGGCCGCCGGAAAGCTCAACGGGGTCAATTTTTCATCGCGCTATACCGGGCTGGTGACGTGCAACCCCATCCTGCTGCTGGGGCAGTTCCTGCCGGGGCGGTACGGCTCCATTTCGTATGGCGCCCTGCCCTATGTGTTCTGCGGTACGGCCGTGCTCCTGCTGGTGCTGATCCACTTCTCCTTCGAGGAGCCCTATGGGAGGGAAAAGCTGGCGGAGCGGGGGCTGCTGCTGGTCCTGGCCCTGTCCATGATCCTGTCCCCGCTGGACAGGGTGTGGCATATGTTCCAGCATCCCAACTGGTTCCCGTTCCGATACGCGTTCCTCCTCTCCTTTTTTATGCTGTACCTGTCCGTCCAGGCCCTGCCTGGGCTGCTGGCCGCCATCTCGAAGCGGGGACAGTGGGCGGCGCGGGGCGCGGCCATATGCCTGGTGGCGGCGGCAGTGCTGGACATGGGGCTGAACATGAGGGGATTTACGGCCAGCCTTCAGGAGCAATATGGATCCGATTCCTATCAGGCGTATCGGAGTAACTATACCGCCAGTGCCCAGCTGACCGACGCGGCCAAAGCGGACAGCGGCGGGCGGTTTTTCCGCATGGGGTCGCTGGCGGAGCGCGGACTGAACGCTCCGCTGTCCTTTGGATATCCGGGGATTAGCCACTACAGCAGCTTTTATAACTACAAGGTCAATGCGGCGCTGAAGGGGCTGGGCTTTGCCCAGTCGTGGTACTGGTGCCTGTACGGAGGCTCCACGCCTGTCACCGACGCGCTGCTGGATATCGAGTATGTGATCAGCCCTGGGGAGGTGCCCGGCTACCGACAGGTGGAACAGGCCGATGGATTGAAGCTGTGGAAGAACCCGCACACGCTTCCCCTGGCGTTTTGCCCGGAATCGGCAGGGGAAGCGCTGCTGGGCGATACGCCCTTTGAGCGGCAGAATGCGCTGCTGGCCCGCCTCTCCGGGGCGGATGGGCCGGTGTTTGCCCCCGTGCCCGCCGGGACGGAGGAGAGGGCGGGAGAGACGGTGCTTACCATAGTGGGTACAGGGAAACCCCTTTACATGGACTTGTCCGCCAGCGGCCTGCGGGAGGTGCTGGTGAACGGGGAGCATCTGCTGTGGCTGGGCTCCAACGAGGCGGCGTCCGTGCACTACCTGGGCACGCCCAACCCCGGCGAGGAGTGGACGGTCACCATCCGCCATGACCGGGCCTGGACGGGAACGGTGTGGGCGCTGGATCTGGACGCCCTTCGGGCTGCGGTGAAACGGCTGGACAACGTAGAGGTCACGTCGGTGGGGAACGGCGGCCGGGTTAGCCTGTCCGTGCCGGCGGCCGGATCCCGGACGCTGTGCACCACCATCCCCGCCGAGGACGGCTGGGCGGCCTACGTGGACGGCGTGCGGATGGAGACGGGCCGTTGGCTGGATACGTTTTTGATGCTGGAGCTGCCCGAGGGAGCCCATGAGGTGGAGCTGCGGTACACCCCGCCAGGGCTGATCCCCGGCGTCGCGCTGGGGGCGCTGGCGGCGGCAGGACTGGCGGCAGCCTTTGCAATCAGCTATCAAACAAAGAAAAAATACAATAAGGAAAGGCGGGATGTGCCGTGAGCCACAGCTTTTTTGCCTATATCTTCCGGATGCGGTACATCGCCCGGTGGGCGCTGATGCGCAACACCCGGACGGAAAACGTCCAGGAGCACTCCTACGAGGCGGCGGTGCTGGCCCACGCCCTGGCGGTCATCGGCCGGGATGTGTTCCACAAGGATCTGAACCCGGACGGCATCGCCGCCGCCGCCCTGTTCCACGACGCGCCCGAGATCATCACCGGCGATATGCCCACCCCCATCAAGTATTATAACCCGTCGCTCAAGGACGCCTACAAGCAGGTGGAGGCGGCGGCCCAGGACAAGCTGCTGTCCATGCTGCCGGAGGAGCTGGCCCCAGCCTACGCCCCCCTGGTGCGGGAGAGCGACCCCGAGGTGCGCCGCTATGTGAAGGCGGCGGATAAGCTGTCCGCCTACATCAAGTGCGTGGAGGAGGGGAAGGCGGGCAACGCCGAGTTCAAAAAGGCCGCCGAGCAGACCCTAACGGCGCTGCGGGAGATGGACATGGAGGAGCTGGACTGGTTTATGGAGCAGTTCCTCCCGGCGTTCAGTTTGACGTTGGACGAGCTGCAATAAGGAGGCAAAATCATGAACCGCCATTTTAAGAGTTATGCCGCCGTTTTGCCCGTCATCCTGCGGGAGCGGGAGGGCCGGGAGGAGGTACTGCTTCACCGGCGGGCCAATACCGGCTATATGGACGGGAAATGGGATTTTGCGGGCAGCGGCCATGTGGAGGAAGGGGAAACCGCCTCCCAGGCGGCCTGCCGGGAGGTCTTGGAGGAGACCGGCCTTGTGGCCCGGCCCGGGGCGGTTCGGTTTCTCCACCTGAGCCACCGGGTGAAGGAGCCCACTTACTATGACCTCTATTTTGAGGTCAGGGACTGGACGGGGGAGCCCGCCATTCAAGAGCCGGAGAAGTGCAGCGCCATGGCCTGGTTTTCAACGGAGGAGCTACCCCAGGACATGATCGCCAACCGCCGCCGGACCTTTCTTCTGGCCCGCGCCGGCGTGGCATACAGCGAGATTATCTATCACACCCCGGATGAGGAGGAAACGTTATGAAAGCAATCGTCACCGTCATCGGCAGGGATCAGGTGGGCATCATCGCCGCCGTGTGCGCCCTGCTCAGCGAGAAGAATGTCAACGTGTTGGATATCAGCCAGACGGTTTTACAGGAGTATTTCACCATGATCATGCTGGTGGACGCCAGCGGGGCCACGGTGCCCTTCGCCCGCCTGCGGGAGGATCTGGCCCAGGCCGGCCAGGAGCGGAACCTGGACATCCGCATCCAGCGGGAGGATATCTTCGACGCCATGCACCGGATCTAAAGTCCACTCCCCCCGCCGAAGGCGGGGGGAGTAGAAAAAGAGGTTTTCTGCCATGATCAATACCAACGACATTTTACAGACCATCCGCATGATCGACCACCAGCACCTGGACGTGCGCACCATCACCATGGGCGTCAACCTGCTGGACTGCTGCGACCCGGATCCCGCCGCCGCCTGCCGGAAGATCTACGACAAGATCACCACCTCCGCCGAGAAGCTGGTGAAAACCGGCGAGGATATCGAGACGGAATTCGGCATCCCCATCGTCAACAAGCGCATCTCCGTCACCCCCATGGCCCTGGTGGCGGGGGCGTCCCGCACAGCGGACTACGTGCCCTTCGCTGCGGCCATGGACAAGGCCGCCAAGGCGGTGAGCGTCAACTTCATCGGCGGCTTCTCCGCCCTGGTGCACAAGGGCATGACCGAGGCGGACAAAAAGCTCATCGCCGCCATACCGGAGGCCCTGGCCGTCACCGACGTGGTGTGCTCCTCCGTCAACGTGGGCTCCACCAAGGCGGGCATTAACATGGACGCGGTGGCCCTCATGGGCGAGACCATCAAGGCCTGCGCCCAGCGCACCGCCGACAAGGGCGGCTTCGGCTGCGCCAAGCTGGTGGTGTTCTGCAACGCGGTGGAGGACAACCCCTTCATGGCCGGGGCCTTCCACGGCGTGGGGGAGGCCGAGCGGGTGATCAACGTGGGCGTGTCCGGCCCCGGGGTGGTGCACCACGCCCTCCAGCGGGTGAAGGGCCAGCCCTTCGACGTGGTGGCGGAGACCATCAAAAAGACCGCCTTCCAGGTGACCCGCATGGGCCAGCTGGTGGCCCGGGAGGCCAGCGCCCGCTTAGGCGTGCCCTTCGGCATTGTGGATCTGTCCCTGGCCCCCACCCCAGCCATTGGGGACAGCGTGGCCCGGATCCTGGAGGAGATGGGGCTGGAGGTGTGCGGCACCCACGGCACCACCGCCGCCCTGGCCCTGCTCAACGACGCGGTGAAGAAGGGGGGCGTGATGGCGTCCTCCTCGGTGGGCGGGCTGTCCGGGGCCTTCATCCCGGTGAGCGAGGACGAGGGCATGATCGCCGCCGCCCAGTCCGGGGCGCTGACCCTGGACAAGCTGGAGGCCATGACCTGCGTGTGCTCCGTGGGGCTGGACATGATCGCCGTCCCCGGCGACACCTCCGCCGCCACCCTGTCCGCCATCATCGCCGACGAGGCCGCCATCGGCATGGTGAACCAGAAAACCACCGCCGTGCGGCTCATCCCCGCCCCCGGCAAGCAGGTGGGGGACGTGGTGGAGTTCGGCGGGCTGCTGGGCTCCGCGCCGGTGATGCCCTGCCACACCGGCGGCGCGGACGAGTTTGTGGCCCGGGGCGGGCGGATCCCCGCCCCCCTGCACAGCCTGAAAAACTGAAACAGGCCCCCCGGAAGCTCCGGGGGGCCTGCTTTTGCTATGGATTCAGTCCATAGAATTCGATGAGCTTTTGGGTGAGCTCCATGGCCTGGGTGGGCTCCACCCACAGGTCGGGGAGGAAACCAACACCGTCCTGATTTTGGCCTGTTTCATTGGAGTTGATACCGGTGCCCACGCTGCAAGTCAGGCCAGAGTGGGGCAGATAGAGATTGATATTGTTGGCGGTGAGGTAACAGCCGCTGGTGGGGCCGCCCACTGTAAGGGCATCGGCTGCCATGTGGAAGCGAAGGACGGTTGCCTCTCCTGCGGAGGCCGTCCCTTTATCCTGGAGAACAAAGACGGGGCCGGAGCGTTCTGCCCGCATTCCAGTGGAGGAAAAAAGGGTGTAATACGTACCGATGTATTCGGAGGAAAGGAAGGTGTGCAGGCGGCAGAAAAGCTGGCTGCATCGGAAAATAACAGCGCCCCTCATCAGCCCCTTGCCGTCAGTCCAGGCACGGAACCAGCTGTCGATATATTGATCCATGCCGCCGGGATTCCCACGCACATCAAAAATAAGTAAGGGACTGCCGGCATACTCCCCGCCGCAGCCGGCCAGGCGTTGGAGGGCCTGCTCGTCTGCGTCGGCGTTCTCCCATCCGGCGCTCATGCGCCGGGAGGTGAGGACGGGCACGCCCTCCCACTCCGATTCGGAGAAGGCCGGGGCATCGCCGCTGGTGCTTGCCCACAGGGCCTGCTGCCATTTGAGAGAGTGGCCGTCCAAGGTATCGGGCAGGTCGCTCCCGTCGTGGCTGAGGGCGGCGTACCAGTAGCAGATCCGCCCGTCCGGGCCGATGGTGGGCTTGATGTAGTCGGGATTTTCCGCACCCTCCACGCTGTCCAGGTAGAGGCCGGGCACATAGTACATATACTGGGCGAAGGCATCCCGCGGGGCGGAACTTCCAATCATAAAATGGCCGTCCACCAGCACCGGGGAGAGGTGCTGGTACAGGGTTTCCTCCAGCGTCTTGCACAGGTACTGGGTGTCATCCCAATTCCTGGTACTGGGGAGCCTGATGGCGGCCAGCTCCTCCTTCACCGCGTCCCGGATGGGGAGGAAGACCTCGTCCCCGCCGAAGTAGTAATAGGCCCCATAGGTGGTCTGGAGGAGCAGGAAGAAGGTGTCCACATCGTCCAGCACGTCCTCCAGGGTCAAGTGCCACCCCGCCCCATGGGCGGTGGTGAGCCGCTCCATCTCCTCCTCCGTGAAGGTATGGTTCTGCTCATGGAAGTCCGGGGTGTAGGCGGAGATGTCGATGGGCTCCTCCTGTGTCATGACCGCTTTGCGGGCGGCGTTCACCCCGTCCAAAAATTCACGGAAGTCCACCGGATCCGGCGCGGGGGTTGGGCTGGGCTCCGGGGTGGGGATAGACACGGACTCCGTGGGGACGGGGCCGGGGGACGGTGTTTCCGTTACCGGGGCACAGCCTGCCAGCAGGGCAGACACCAGCAGCAGGGACAGCAGTCCGGATTTTCTCATAGGGATCACCACCGATCATCCTGGAAATACAGGTTCACGTCCCCCATGCCGGTCTCGGCGTCCAGCTTGTAGTCACCTTTGCTCTTGCGTTCCACCTTGGTGCCACGGCTGTCCCCGTTGAGGGTGACGGTGCCCATGCCGGTCTTGGCCTCGTAATCCCAGTCCTTTTCCAGGCCGTTGATCTGGGCCTCAATGGTGCCCATGCCGCTATGGAGGTCGAACTCAGTGCCGCTGTACGGCACCCCGATGGCCAGGGTTATGTCCCCCATACCGCTCTCCAGCCTCACATCGTCATGGGCGCTGATCTCGTAGCACTCCACATCGCCCAGGCCCGTCTTGGCCTCCAGCTTCTGCTTCATCTCCAAGTTGCTCAAAAACACATCGCCCAGGCCGGTTTTGACCTTGAGCTTGTTCAGCTCTGCCCCTTCGGGGATGGTGATGATCACATCCATGGCGGTGGCGTTAACGCCGAAGATGTTTTTGAAGTCGTCCCAGTTGTTGATCTCCACATGGCCCGCTGAGCCGGCGTCCCGGATCTTCAGCACGCCGTTTTTGACCTCCCACTTCAGGCTGTAGCCCCCCAGGGTGGTGTCCGAGCTGATGGACAGGGTGTAATCGTCCCCGTCGGTGACGGTCACGTTGGCGATGCTGGCGTCCACGTCGATCTCGTCAAAGGCCTCCAGGTATCCGTCCTCCATGCTCCAGAAGCCCTCAGTGCACACCGCGCCGCCGATATATTCCACCCCCGGCTCCTTGGGGATGGTCACAAACCCGACGTCCTCCTCCACCTGGGCCACATTGGCAGTGTTGCCCGACACCAGCCGGCCGATCCAGCCGCCAAACTGGGCCGCCGTCCGGGCCACCGACACCGCCACGATGGCCACGCAGGCCACGGTGGCGATCAGCACCCAGGGCCAGCGCTTCTTTTTCGGGGGTGTCCAGCTGTCCGCCTTCTCCTGGGTCACGTAGCCGCCCTCCACCGCCAGACGGCAGGACAGTGCCCAGGGGTCGCCCAGCTCGGCCACCACCTGGCCCTCCTTGTCGGGGCCGGCCTCCTCGAAGTATTCCGCGTAGTAGCGCAGGATGTCCTGCCGCTCCCGCTCCGGCACCCACCGGGCCAGCCCCTCCGCCAGCTCGGCCAAATAGGTCAGTTTATCCATCCTGATCTTCCTCCTTCAATAGCTCCTCCACGCCGTCCCGGAACTGCGCCCAGTCCTGGCGCCGCCGGGCCAGCAGGGTGCGGCCCACGGGGGTGATGGCGTAATACCGCCGGTTGCGGCCCTGGTAGGGCCGGTCGTACACGGTGAGCAGTCCGTCCCGCTGGAGCCGGCGCAGCACCGGGTAGAGGGCGGACTCCGAGATGTCCAGCCGGGCCTTCATCTGCTGGGTGAGGATGTACCCATAGGCGTCCCCCCGGGACAGCACCGCCAGCACGCAGCCGTCCAGCAGCTGGGGACTCATCGCGAATGCCAAAGCCATCACCTCTTTTCACGCTTTTGCGGGGGCCCCGTTTTTTGCGGGGCTTGCTTTCGATAATATTATATAGCATATAATATTACGCTGTCAATAGGCCGCGGTGCGTTTTATCAAATCTTAAACTTTTCCGGGGACGGTGACACTGAGACGGCGGGCGGCTTCCCGCCGCCCGCCGTCTCAGTCCGTGCTCTTTTCCAGATCCTCGATCCGGTGGTTTGCCACCTTCAGCCGCTCCGACGCCAGCTCCTCGTGGGTCTTGAACGCCTCCTCCAGCCGGTACATCCGCTCCACCAGATTGTTGTGGGCTTGCACCCGCTTCTCCAGCTCCTCCAGCCGGTAGGCGATGAGGGCCGCGCTCTTTCGGTTGGCAAAGTAGGTTCCCGCCAGGGTGCCCGCCAGCGCCAGCGCCGCCACAATGACGTTCTCCAAGGTCACACCTCCCTTTGACCTACCGGAGAAGTGGCCCCAGCGGTTGCCGCTTTTGGTGCAAGGGGGCGGGCGGCTGAGCATCCGATCAAACCGCCCCCGCTGAAAAGCAACTGCCGTTCAGCGGGGGCGGTTCTTTTGAATAGCGTGTTGTCCAGGCTGGGGGATCCCGGCGTCACGTCCGCTCCGGGCCGTCCCCGTCCGGCCGGAAGGCGGGCACCGCCTGGGGCTCGTCCACAAAGGCGGCGGCGGCCTCCAGGGCGTCCTCCCCCACCGGGCGGATCGTGGCGCCCCCCTGTTCCACGGTGAGGGACAGCCCCTCCCGGTCGGCCCGGAACAGCACCGCCCCGGGCACCGGCCGGTCGGCCACCTCGTAGCCCAGCCGCTCCAGGGCCAGGGTGAGGGCTGCGGGGCCCTCCGCCGCCGCCAGCCCGCCGTCGGCGCGGCGCTCCCCCACCCGGCAGGCCGCCCAGGCGCAGTCCGCCCCGGCCAGCAGATCCCACTCCCCCACGGCGGAGGCGGGGCCGCCCCCGTCCAGCCGCCGGTGGAAGCTGCGGCCCTGGCCGTCGGACAGGTAGATCTCCACCCCGTCCCCCTCCTGCCGGATAAACAGGGCGGCGGGCAGGTTGTAGTACCGCCCCACCCAGGCACCGCAGGCGGCGCAGTCCCCGTCGTGGAACTTCACCTCGCCGCCGGACAGGGCCGCGCCGCCCCCGGCGATCCGGGCCAGCGCCCGGGCCAGCGGCCCGCCGCCGCTGCCCACCGCCACCGCGCCCAGCCTGCCCAGCCGCAGCCCCAGCTCATACAGCTCCTGTCCCAGCTCCCCCCGTTGTTCCATGCTGTGTACCTCCCGCATCCGGCGTCTCGCCCGTTTGCTGGAAGTCTGCCCCATCCGGGACGGGATTATACGCGGCCGCCACCGTTTTGAGCTGGTTTTTAAAGTCCTCCACGGCCCAGTCGGGGGAGAGCACCTCCACCCCCGGCCCCAGGCCGAACAGCCACCCCCACAGGGGCGGGCTGGCCACCACGTCCACCGTGGCGGTGAAATGCCCCTCCCCGTCGGGCACCAGGGACACGTCCAGCCCAAAGCGGTCGATGACCACCCCCGCCAGCCGGTTCTCGCACCGCAGGCGCAGGGGGCAGGGCCGTCCGGCGTACATCCCGAAGTGCCGCCGGGCATAGCCCTCCGGATCCCAGTCCCCCCGGTCGTGGCCCCGCATTCCGGTCATGGTGATGTCCGCCATCTTGTCCACCCGGTAGTGGCGCACCTCCTTGTGGAGCTCGTCCCAGCCCGCCAGGTAGTAGTTCTCGCTGTCCCACACCAGCCCGAAGGGGGTGACCCGGTACTTGGCCCCCTCCCGGCGGAACACCCGCTCCCGGGCGACGTTGTACTCGAAGTACCGGAAGGTGATCACCCGATTGGCGGCGATGGCCCCGTGGAGCCGGTCCACATTGTAGAAGATGCTCTCGTTCATGGTTTTCACCCGGCGATCCACATAGACCTGCCGCTGGAGCTGCCGGGCCTGGTGGACGCAGGTCAGCCTCTCCAGCTTGTGGATCAGGGTGTCGCTTTTCCGCTTGGTGAGGAACCGGCTGGACTGCACCGCGTCCACCAGCAGCTTCAGCTCCGCCAGCTCGAAGTCCCGCTGGCCGATGTACCAGCCGCCCCCCCGGCCCCGGCGGGCCTGCACGTCCAGCCCCAGCTCCCGGAGCTGCTCCATGTCGTCGTACAGGCTCTTGCGCTCGGCGGACAGCCCCCACCGGGCCAGCTCCTCCTGCATCTCCTGCCGGGAGATGGGGTGATCCTCGTCGCTGCGCTCCAGCAGCAGCTTGGCTAAAATGGGCAGCTTGCGCTTATAGTTTAGGGTTTTCGACATGGCCGCCGCCTCCTTTCCCTGTGATGCTATCAGAATCTCAGTCCGATATATAGGGATATTATAGCAGGCGCGGCCCCATAAGGCAAGCAAAACCCGCCCCGGCTGTGCGGGGCGGGTTTACAAGGAGGGGCCTGCCCCTCCCGTCAAGATTCTTCGGACGCGGGCGGCTCCTCGGGGGCCGCTCCGGCCTCCCGGCCGGGGAGCTCCTCCGGGGGCTGGGGGGCGTCCTCCTCGAACATGGCGAACAGATCCTCCTCCAGCAGCACCGGCCGGCGGCGCTTCACCAGGGAGGTGAGGATGGGGTAGAGCACAATGGCCACCAGACCCCCGGAGAAGCCGTTGTTGTAGAGGTTCATGCCCTCCAGGGGCAGCCCCGCCTGGAGCACCACCGACGAGTGCAGCAGCCCCGCCAGCACTCCGAAGGGCCAGCCGAACACCCCGGCGAAGGGGGCCAGGGTGGTGCCGAACAGCCCCGCCAGCTGGAGGGAGCTGCTGGTGGGGTCCACGTGGTTGGTCAGGCTACCCAGCAGCACCCCGGCCATCACGGGAACGATGTTGAAGGCGTGCTTGCCGTAGCCGGAGAAACCGATGATGGTGAAGATGCCGCCGATGGTGGCCCCGTTGAGATCGCCTCCGGTGAGGACGATATACCCGGTGGCGAGGAGGCCGTTCACTCCCATGTTCACCAGCACCGGGCCGGGGGTGAAGGTGCGGACGTAGTCGCTGGGCATCCGACCGGAGGTGTGGAGCAGGGCCCAGTATTTTTGCAGCGTCCGCCGGGGCCGCCGGGACAGGCCCAGCCCGATGAAGAACAGGCACAGGATCATCAGCGCCAGCCCCAGTTTGAAATTGTTCCCCGTAGACCAGTGGTGGGCAGCCTGGGGCTCCAGCCCGAAGGCCTTGAAGGCGGGCACCAGCATCATGGCCACCAGCCCGCAGGAAAAGCCCAGGCTGTACAGGTTCATGCCGTTTTGCACCCGGTGGGCGTGCTCCGCCACGGGGGGCATGACAAAGCCGATGAGCAGCCCCAGGAGCACCCCCAGCCAGGGGCTGAACCGCACCGCCATAAAGCTCACCACCGGGGCCAGGGCGGTGGCCCGCAGGGCCAGGTTCACGTGGTGGGCGAAGGTCTCCCCCTTCAGCAGGGCGTAGAGGCCGGTTCCCACCAGGATGGGCCAGATGTTCAGAAGGTTCTTGCCGAACAGGGAGAAGCCCGCCATCAGCCCCAGGGTCACCAGGGTGGCCCCGTTCACCGGATCCCGCACCAGCTTGATCAGCAGGACGCTGATCAAGGTTACCAGTCCGGCGTTGACAAAGGCGGCCCCCATGCCGGCGATGGCGATGTAGTCGGTGATCAGCACGTCCTCCCGGGTGACGATCACCCCCAGGCCGCGGAGGATGTCCGCTGGGGCGTCCTGGCAAAGGCCGAACAGCACCAGCAGCGCGCCAAACAGGGCGCCGCCGGTGAGCAGGATGTGGTTGGGGCGGTGGAGAGAACCGTTGGGCATGGGGGGCGCTCCTTCCCGAACGTGCAGTTTTAATAGTATTATACACAGTATTCCGGGGGCTGTAAAGAAATTCCGGCCAAAAAGGGAAAGGGCCCGGGGCAAACCTGCCCCGGGCCTCAGCACCCCTGAATCCAACCGGTCAGAACCCCACCAGCGGGGCCTCCCCGGTGTCTTCCCCGGGCTGGATGGCCCGGATGATCACGTCGTAGCCGTAGCTGTCGTTCACCTGCACCGTCACCCGGTCGCCCACCCTGCGGCCCAGCACCGCCTTGCCCACCGGGGACTCCTTGCTCACCCGGCCCTTCAGGGCGTCCTGCCGCATGGTGGTGACGATCTGGCACTGGATCTCCTCGTCGTCCTCCTCCACGTAGAGGGTCACGGTGTCGTACAGTCCCACTGTGCCGTCGGCGGACTTGTCCGAGATCACCACCGCCGTCTTGATCATGTTCTCCAGGTAGCGGCACCGGCTGTCGTTGCGGTTTTTCTCCTTCTTGGCGGCCTTGTACTCGAAGTTCTCGCTGAGATCCCCGAAGGCCCGCGCCTCCTTCACTGCCTCAATCAGCTGGGGCCGCAGCACCGTCCGGCGGTGCTCCAGCTCCTGCCGCATCAGCTCGATATCCTTTTGGGTCAATTCGTTGCGCATGGTTATTCTCCTTGTTCAGGCCGTCAGGCCCCCAGCCGGATCCACAGCTCGTTGTAGAGGGCCCGGGTTTCCGGCGGCAGCACCGTGTACATCTCGCACCGCTCCAGCACGTGGTTGGGGGCGGCCATGATCTCATACAGCTCGGGATCCAGCTCCTCGCCGTACAAGTCCTCGTAGTAGGCGGGGTACTGCTCCAGCGCCTCAGTGTTGGGGGAGGCGTACCAGATATAGTCCATATTGGCCAGGTTGGCGTCGGTGGAGGCGATGAAGTTGATCCACT
Source organism: uncultured Oscillospiraceae bacterium (assembly GCA_910584285.1). GTDB lineage: Bacteria > Bacillota > Clostridia > Oscillospirales > Oscillospiraceae > Enterenecus. The sequence continues at coordinate 6,671 of CAJTYK010000003.1, read as the reverse complement.
CCATGGCCTCGTCGTAGTGGGGGGCACCCTTCAGCACGCACATGGCGTCCACGAACCAGTTGGCCCCCTCCTCCGGGATGACGTAGCGCAGATCCACCCCATCCGCCTGGTTGTCCAGCATGGACAGGTAGTCCCCGGCGTAGTAGGTGGCCAGGGCGGCGTTGCCCCCTTCCATCTTCTGAAAGACCTGATCCATCACCTTGCCCTGGAATACCCCCCGGCGGCTGGCGTCGGCGATGAGGGCGAAGGCCTCCCGGATTTGAGCCTCGTCGGTGGTGTTCACCGAGTAGCCCAGGTGGAGCAGGGCGGCGGCCAGGGCGTCCCGGGAGTTGTTGATCAGCAGCACGTCCCCGGCGTACTGATCGTCGTACAGCGCCCCCCAGCTGACGGGCTCCTCCTCCACCATATTGGCGTTGTAGATGAGCCCCAGGGTGCCCCAGGTGTAGGGGACAGTGTATTTGTTTTCCGGATCGTAGGGCAGGTTGCGGAAGCGCCGGTCGATGAGCTCGAAGTTGGGAATCCGGCTGTAGTCCAGTTCCTCCAGCATCCCCTCCTCCAGCAGCTGGGAGATCATGTAGTCGGAGGGGACGATCACATCATAGTCTGCGCCGCCGCTTTTCAGCAGGGAGTACAGGGCCTCGTTGCTCTCGGCGGTCTGGTAGTTCACCCGGATGCCGGTCTCCTCCTCAAACTGGGTGATCAGCTCCTCGTCGATATATTCGCCCCAGGAGCACACGTTCACCACGGGCTGGGAGCCGGTGGCTCCGGTGAGCAGCGCCACCACCACGAGGAAGGCGCAGGCCATGGCTCCCGCCAGCCCCCGGCGCACCCACCGGAAGGCGGGCTGGTTGAACTTCATGGACAGCTTTTCCAGCAGGGTGGGGGCCCGGGGCTCCAGGCTGGCGGCCCGGCGCTCCTGGCGGATCTCTCGGACGTTGTTCAGCACCAGCAGGGCCAGCACCGACAGGAACAGCAGGGTGGACACCGCGTTGACCTCCGGGGTGATGCGCTTCTTGGTCATGGAGTAGATCCGCATGGCCAGGGTGGAGGTGGAGGAGCCGGCGGTGAAGTAGGAGATCACAAAGTCGTCAATGGACATGGTAAAGGCGATCAGCGCCCCGGATACAATCCCAGGCTTGATCTCAGGCAGGATCACCCGCCAGAACGCCTGCATCCAGGTGCAGCCCAGATCCTGAGCGGCGTCCACCAGGTTGCGGTCCATTTGCCGCAGCTTGGGGGCCACGTTGAGGATCACATAGGGGATGTTGAAGGCGATGTGGGCCAGCAGCATGGTGGTAAAGCCCAGCACCAGCCGCTCGGGCAGCTCCACCGCGCTCTGCACGCCGTTGAACCACCGGGCGAAGGCCCCCCAGCCCTGGAAAAAGGCCACGAAGAACAGGCACAGGGACACGCCGGTTACAATGTCGGCGTTCATCATGGGGATGTCGTTCACCACCAGCAGAGCGTCCCGCTTCCGCTTGGACAGGGAATACAGGCCGATGGCGGCGAAGGTGCCCGCGGCGGTGGAGATGGCGGTGGCCAGCAGGGACACCAGAAGGGTGGTGTACAGGCTCTCCATAATCAGCCGGTTGCGGAACAGGGCGGCGTACCAGTCCAGGGAGAAGCCCTGCCACACGGCGCTGGACTCCCCGGCGTTGAAGGAGAAGATGATCAGCAGAAAGATGGGCAGATACAAAAACAGAAAGGTCAGCCCAATAAAGATCCGGCCCCCGATACGGTTACTCTGTTTCATGTCACAGCCCCCTTTTCGTGGCCGTCGTACAACGGTGGATGACGGAAGCAAACCGAAGCGGTTTCAAGCTCTTTTTGCCTACTTTTTCTCTCGAGAAAAAGTAGGTCGAGAAAAAGTAAGTCATAGCATCACCGCCTGTTCTTCGCCCTCGCCGAAGTGGTTCATCACCACCATGCACACCACCACGATCACCATCATCACCATGGAGATGGCCGCGCCCAGATGGGGGTTGTACGCCCCACCCAGGAACTGCAATTCGATCAGATCGCCCAGCATGGTCTGCTTGCCGCCCCCCAGCAGGCTGGAGATGGCGAAGGTGGACACCGACGGCACGAACACCATGGTCACCCCGGACAGAATCCCCGGCAGGGACAGGGGAAAGATCACCCGGCGGAACACCCGCACCCCGTCCGCCCCCAGATCCCGGGCGGCCTCAATGAGGGAGCCGTCCAGCTTGACAATGACGGAGTAGATAGGCAGGATCATAAAGGGCAGGTAGTTGTACACCATGCCCAGCACCACCGCCCCGGGTGTGCCGATCATGTGGAGGTAGTCCACCCCCAGCAGATCCAGCAGGCCAATGGCCCGGAACAACTGGTTCAGCAGGCCGTTGTTCTCCAGGATGGACATCCAGGAGTAGGTGCGCAGCAGGAAGTTCATCCACATGGGCAGCATGATCAGGGCCATGGCCAGCCGCTGAAACCGAGGGCCCTCCTTGGCCATCCAGTAGGACACCGGGTAGCCGATGAGCAGGCATACCAGCGTGGCCACCACGGCCAGCCAGAAGGAGCGCAGGAACACGTTCAAATAGACCCCCATGCCGGTAAAGTTGGCGCCGGTGAGCTGGAGCTCCCCGGTGGCAGGGTCGGCGGTGGTGATGGCGTACACCGCCATGATCACAATGGGTATGACCACAAACAGGGCCATCCACACCACGTAGGGGACGGCAAACCAGCCCCGTTTATTCCGCATAGCCGTCCTCCCGGGAGTCCTCCTCCCCGTCCTCGTCCTCCACCACGTCCAGCTCCTCGTACTCCTCGGAGTAGGAGGAGTAGTCGCCGAACATCCCGGAGTATTCGCTCTTTTTCATCACGTGGATGCCGTCGGGGTCGATCTTGATGCCGATCCGGCTGTCCACCGGGCAGAAGTCGGTGGTCTGGATCAGCCACTTGAAGCCGTAGAAGTCCACAATGGTGTCGTAGTGAACCCCCTTGAAGGTGACGGAGGTGACGGTGCCCTTCAGCTGGCCCGCCGCCTCGTCCACAATGTCCACGTCCTCCGGGCGTATGACCACATCCACCGGCTCGTCCTTGTCGAAGCCCTTGTCCAGGCACTGGAACTTCCGGTTGAAGATCTCCACCACCCCGTCGGCCCGCATGATGCCGTCGATGATGTTGGACTCGCCGATGAAGTCGGCCACGAAGGCGTTTTTGGGCTCGTTGTAGATGTCCTCGGGGGTGCCGATCTGCTGGATGCGGCCGCCGTCCATCACCACCACGGTGTCGGACATGGCCAGCGCCTCCTCCTGGTCGTGGGTCACGTAGATGAAGGTGATCTCCATCTCCTGCTGGATGCGCTTCAGCTCGTTCTGCATATCCTTGCGCAGGCGCATATCCAGCGCCCCCAGGGGTTCGTCCAGCAGCAGCACCCGGGGGCGGTTCACCAGCGCCCGGGCGATGGCCACCCGCTGCTGCTGCCCGCCGGACAGGGCGGACACCGGGCGCTTCTCGAACCCCTTCAGGTTCACCACGCCCAGCATCTCCATGACGCGCTCCTGTATCTCCCGCTCCGGCAGCTTCACCTTGCGGCCGTCGGCGTCCGTCTTGGGTACGCGCAGGCCGAAGGCCACGTTCTCAAACACGTTAAGGTGGGGGAACAGGGCGTACCGCTGGAACACCGTGTTCACTGCCCGCTGGTGGGGCGGGACATGATTAATCCTCACGCCGTCAAACAACACGTCCCCGGAGGTGGGCGACAGAAACCCGCCGATCATCCGGAGCGTGGTTGTCTTGCCGCACCCGCTGGGGCCCAGCAGCGTGAGGAATTCCTTATCGTTGATATACAGGTTGATGTGGTCGAGCACGAGCTCGTCGCCGTAGGACATGACGCAGTCCCGCAGGCGGATCAGCTCCTTGGCCATGGTTCTTCCCTCATTTCTAAATGATGAGTGTTTTGTCAGCTCCCTTGTTATAGATCCCGGCCATGTGCCCGCCGCGGCGAGCAGCCGGAGAGGCTCCGGCCCGGGGTTTCACGGATAGCGAGATACACTATAGTCGTTTGTCTCCCGTTTGTCAATCACTTTGGGGGAATTTCCCCTTGTATTTTGTCGTGGATTCCATCGCCGCTTGACGGGGGGCGGAAATCCGGATAAACTATAGCCAGACGAGAAAAAGGGGGCGGGCCCATGCTCAGGCGGCTGCGCTGGAAATTTACGCTCATACTCATGCTGCTGCTGTCCGGCGTGCTGGCGGCGGTGCTGGCGGTGCAGACCGTCTCGGCGGTGCGGCAGTACCAGGCGGGGACGGATTTGGTGCTGCGGAACGTCCTCCAGCGCAGTCAGGCGGCGCTGGAGCCCTGGAGCGCCCCCCCGGAGGGCGGCTTTGATCGGGACGAGGAGCTGTACACCGCCATACCTGCCTTCTGCGCCGTGGTGGACGGGGACAGCGGACAGATCCTGCTGGCCCTGTCCTTCAACGCCGCTGTGGACGAGGACGGGGTGACCCGAGCGGTGGAGGGTGCGCTGGCCGCCGGGGGGCCGGCGGGAAAGCTGTCCGGCCAGGGGCTGCGCTATCAGATCCAGCGGTCGGGGCGGTATCTGCGGGTGGCCTTCGCGGATCTGTCCTGGGAGCGGACAGGGGCGGGGCGGCAGATCCTGACGGCCCTGCTGCTGTTCGCCGCCGCGTCGGCGGGGTTCTTTGCGGTGAGCTGGTTTCTCTCCCGGTGGCTGGTGCGGCCGGTGGAGGAGGGCTGGCGACAGCAGCAGCAGTTTGTGGCCGACGCCTCCCACGAGCTGAAAACCCCCCTCACCGTCCTGCTGGCGGACGCGGACATCCTGCTGGCCCGGGGGGAGGACACGGTGGACCAACAGCGCAAGTGGGTGGAGTCCATCCGGGAGGAGGGCCTGCGGATGAAGGGGTTGGTGCAGGATCTGCTGTACCTGGCCCGTGGGGACGCGGGGCAGCGGACCCGGCCCCGGGAGACGGTCTCCCTGTCCGACGCGGTGGAGAGCTGCGTGCTGGCCTTCGAGCCGGTGGCCTTTGAGGCGGGGCTGACGCTGGACAGCGAATTGGCCCCTGGCCTGTCCGTCCTGGGGGACGGGGAGGAGCTGCGGCGGCTGGGGGCCATCCTGCTGGACAACGCCTGCAAATACTGCGAGCCGGGGGGGCGGATCACCGTCACCCTGAAGGGGGGCGAGCGGGCGGCGCTCACCGTCCACAACACCGGGGAGCCCATCCCGGCGGAGGCCCAGGCCCATTTGTTTGAGCGGTTTTACCGGGCGGACGCGGCCCGGAGCCGGGAGACCGGCGGGTACGGCCTGGGCCTGTCCATCGCCGCCGCCATCGTGGAGGGGCACCGGGGGAAGATCGCGGTGCGCAGCGCTCCGGGGGAGGGGACGGCGTTCACCGTCACCCTGCCGCTGGACGGGAAGTAAACAAGAAAAAGCCTGCCGGACGGCAGGCTTTTTTTGCTGGGTGCGGGTCAGTCCTGGTGCGGGTTGTTTTCCGCCTCGGCGTCCTCCCGGAGGCTCTCCAGCGCCACACGGGTGGCCTCAATGACGAAGGCGGAGAAGGTGGCCCCGGTGCCGCGGATGGCCAGCTCCACTTCCTCGATGATATTGTTGGGGAAGCGGATGGTTTTTGAAGTTGTGGGAGGAACTACCGGAACTTTAAATTTCGCCATGTCATTCACCTGTATTACATTTTATGCTTTACATAGTAATATATTGTGTGGTATAAATAAGCAAGGCGATGGCGTTACAAACGCCTTGCCGTAGGAGGTGAACACAATGACAATGCTACAATACATACTTGCGCTTCTGATCCGCAACGGCAAGGTGACGGTGGAGACCCCCGAGCTGGACATGGAGGAGCTGCGAAAGGCTGTGGACGGCAGGGCGGTGAGAACGCTGGAGCTCATTGAGGGAATTGTGTTTGAGGAGGCGCTGACCGACCGGGAAAAGGTGGAGAGCATTCAAAAAGAGCTGGAAGAAAACGACCTGCGATCCATATGAATTGGATCGCAGGTCGCTTTTGATGGTATAAAACTTAGTTAGACGCGGTGTCCAGATCAGAGTCCCCGCCCCAGATCATGTTCTTGCGCAGCTCGCCGCCCACGATCTCCATCTGATGCTTCTTGAGCTGCTGGCGCTTGGAGTTGAAGAAGGTGCGGCCGTTCTTGTTCTCGGCGATCCACTTGCCGGCGAAGGTGCCGTCCTGAATGTCGGAGAGCACCGCGCGCATACGGGCCTTGGTCTCCTCGTGGGGGATGACCCGGGGGCCGCTGACGTACTCGCCGAACTCGGCGGTGTCGGAGATGGAGAAGTTCATGGCCGCCACGCCGCCCTTGTTGATGAGGTCGATGATCAGCTTCATCTCGTGGATGCACTCGAAGTAGGCGTTCTCCGGCTCGTACCCGGCCTCCACCAGCACCTCGAAGCCGCAGCGCATCAGATCCACCACGCCGCCGCACAGTACGGTCTGCTCGCCGAACAGGTCGGTCTCCGTCTCGTCGTGGAAGGTGGTCTCCATCACGCCTGCCCGGGCGCCGCCGATGCCGGCGATGTAGGCCAGGGCGATCTGGTAGGCGTGGCCGGTGGCATCCTGCTCCACCGCCACCAGGCAGGGCACGCCCTTGCCCGCCACGTAGGTGGAGCGGACGGTGTGGCCGGGGCCCTTGGGGGCGGCCATGAACACGTCCA